>NZ_JBSRDC010000032.1:0-63562 GCF_055145285.1 Salinivirga sp.
GCATTTATCCAAATCCGGTACAAAATACCCTGAATATTTCCTGCAATTTAAACCAGGCAGGGAGTGTGGCTGTTAAAATTTACAACAGCGCAGGTAAACTAATCAGGGCATTGCATCATGAAATGAGCAATTCAGGCCAATATCAGAAAACGGTCAACATGGAAGAATTGCCCGACGGCATTTATTTCATCAAAATAGATCAAAACCATACAACCCTGCATACACAAAGTATAGTAGTAAACTAAAAACAGTAACAGCTGGAATAAAACCAGGTCCGGGGCACTTCGCCTCGGACTTGTTTTATTATTATTTCTCGTATTAGTCGGAGACCGACTCCGGGTCAGCCTCCGATTGGTAAAGTTCAGTGGTGCGCATACCGCTAGTCACAGTGCGAGTACCAGGTTCCATGTCCGGGAAGAAAATGATTTTGAAAACATAGCCAGGTGCCTCGCGCCGTGACTAAGCGCAGGCTGAATTGGCAATGCACAATTCACCTGGTGACTTACTGGATATCCTATTCGCCGGATAGTAAAGCCACTTAATTTTTTTAAAATCCTGCTCCGGGAATAGCAAGGTTTTGGCATTAGTCTTGTTCATCTGCTGTTGGGCACATTGCCCAATTCAGTATAAAATATTAATTTTGCCCCAAATTATCAGACGATGGAAGAAGAGAAAAGGAACTTACTTTATTCGCGCGATGTGCTTGATTTTGTGACTGTAGCAACCGAGTATGTAACTTTAATGGATTCGCTGCATGAGTATTCGCAGAAAAAATTTATTCAATATACACTTCGTTTGCTGCCTTTAATGTACATGAAAGCCCAACTTTTGCCCGATTTTGAAATAGCTGAACCAGAAACACTGGAGAAATTTGTTAGTGAAGAAGAGTGGAGCAGGGTAAAGCTGCAGCTCGAGCAGAAGTTAGATAAGCTTGATACCTATAAGGAGAACGTGGGGCGATTTGAAGCCAACGAAGAAAATGCACTGTCAGAAAATTTTGCCGATATTTTCCAGGACATTAAAGATTTTACCAGTCTCTACAGTACTGCTGTGGACGAACTGATGAAAGATGCCGTGGCCGAAGTAAAACGTACTTTTAATGAATATTGGGGCCAACGCCTTGTGAATTCATTGCGCATTATGCATTACTACTTTCATAATGAGCAACTCAGTGACGATGTACAGGAAGGCGTGGACAACAATACAGAAAACTGGATTACCGAACAGCGCAAAGATGAATGGGGGATTGAGTAATGCTCAGGAGAACAATTGATAAAGAAACCCTGAACGAATTGCCTAAAGGGCAGTTCGAAGGTACCATAAAAGTAATTACCCGGCCCGAAGAAGTAGAGGAGGTAATTCCTGAAATCAGCATCCATTCTGTGCTGGGCTTCGATACGGAGACCAAGCCGGCTTTTAAAAAAGGAACCCGCAACGGCATATCGCTGCTACAACTGAGCAGCAATGATACAGCCTGGCTTTTCAGACTACATATGACCGGTTTTCCAAAATCTTTGGTTAAACTCATGGCTACGCCAACCATTCTAAAAGTTGGAGCGGCCATATTAGATGACGTGCGCGGTTTGAAAAAACTGAAAAGGTTCGAAGACGGAGGATTTGTCGATCTCCAGAAGCACGTCGAAGAATTTGGTGTGGAGGAGAAGGGCGTGAAAAAGATGGCTGCTATTTTTCTCAATAAGCGTATCTCGAAACGACAGCGATTAACCAACTGGGAGGCACCCGTATTGACAGAACCCCAATTACGTTACGCTGCTACCGATGCCTGGGTATGCCTGGAAATATATGAACAAATGCAAATGATTAAAAACAATGACCGATAGAACTAAGATCGTATTAAAATCAGGCAAGGACCAAAGCGTGAAACGCTTCCATCCCTGGATATTCTCAGGCGCCATAAAAAAGACCTATGGCCCACTTGCAGAAGGAAACGTGGTAGATGTATATGACAACAAAGACAATTTTTTGGGATGTGGTCATTACCAGATTGGATCTATTGCCGTGCGTGTGCTTAGTTTTGAACAAATAAATATTGACCGGTCTTTTTATTACGCCCGTTTGCATTCGGCCCTGCAGCTCCGTAAGCAACTCTTGCAAAATATGCCTGAGACCGATGTGTACAGGCTTGTACATGGTGAGGGTGATCTTTTGCCCGGATTAATCATTGACATTTACAACGATACTGCTGTTTTGCAAATGCATAGCATAGGCATGTTTCTGGCCCGCGAATATGTTGCAGCTGCGCTGGAAGAGCTGTTTGGCGATGATTTGCAGCATATCTATTGCAAAAGCTCCGGCACATTGCCTAAAAAAGCCCTGGAAGATGTAGAAAAGAATTTTTTTATTAAGGGAGATAAAACCTTCGGAGTTGTGCAAGAGTATGGGATTAAATATGAAATCAACTGGCTCGAAGGCCAAAAAACCGGTTTTTTTATCGATCAGCGTGAGAGCCGGCGTTTGCTGGGTAACTATGCCAAGGGCCGGGTAGTGGCCAATGTTTTTGGCTATACAGGTGGTTTTTCATTATTTGCCATGGAAAACGGAGCGCAAAAAGTACATACCATAGATTCCTCGGCCAAAGCTATTGATCTTACTGCAAAAAACGTGGAACTCAATTTTGGCAACGAGCATGAGCATAAAGGTATAGTCGCTGATGCATTTGATTTTTTTGCCGGTGCTGAAGATACCTATGATCTCATCGTGCTCGATCCGCCGGCATTTGCCAAACACCATAATGTGTTGAGCAATGCCCTGCAAGGATATAAGCGAATTAACCAGCGGGCATTTGAGAATATTGGTGAAAATGGCATATTGTTTACTTTTAGCTGTTCACAAGCTGTGAGTCCACAGAACTTTCGAAAATCAGTGTTCGCGGCTGCGGCCAATGCCGGAAGAAAAGTGCGTATTTTACATCAACTCACCCAGCCGGCCGATCATCCCATTAGTATTTTCCATCCCGAAGGTGAATACCTCAAAGGATTGGTGCTTCATGTAGAATGATCGCTTTATATAACAGCCTCTTGCTTTTTCTCGTATTGCGAATTGGTAAATCGAATTGTTTTTATTACATTCCGTGGCAATAAAAAATATGGTTTTTTATTGCCGGGGTTATTAGGTAGTGCTTATCAATAGCTTTTTTAGAACTTTTAGATAACGTGGATTGTAATACCATGAGGGAATAGCATGTGATCTAACAAAGTCAGCACTTAAAAAAACAAAGTAAAAAAAAACATAAACTTATGCATAAAACAATTATTATTTCGAACCGGTTACCACTTCAAATCAAGATAGCAAATGAGGAGCTTACAGTTACGCCCAGTGTGGGTGGCCTGGCCACAGGAATGAAGTCGGTGCACAGTGCCGGCGAAAGTTTGTGGATAGGTTGGACGGGGCTTACAGAAGAGGAAATAGACGATTCCATGAAAGCGGAAGTTGAAGAAGCCTCAACCAAAGAGGGGTGTGTAAATGTGCCACTTACAGAAGATGATGTGGAAAACTATTACTACGGGTTTAGCAACAAAACCATTTGGCCGCTTTTCCATTATTTTACAGAATATACAGAATATCATCAACAATATTGGGATAAGTATCGCGAAGTGAACCAAAAATTTGCCGATGTGGTGGCCAAACATATTGAACCGGGTGACAAGGTTTGGATTCACGATTATCAGCTGATGTTGTTACCTCAAATGATTAAGGAACGTTTCCCGGAATCATCCATAGGGTTTTTTCTGCATATCCCGTTTCCATCTTTTGAGGTATTTCGTATTCTGCCCTGGCGGACAGAAATCCTGGAAGGTTTGTTGGGAGCCGATTTAATTGGCTTTCACACATACGATTATGAACGTCACTTTTTCAGTTCGGTACGCCGCTTGTTGGGGTATGAAATTAATTTCAATGAGATTTTAATCAATAGCCGCATTATTCGTTCCGATATATTCCCCATGGGCATTGATTACGACAAATTTTACAATGCTTCTGTTTCGCAACAACGTAAATCGGTAAAAGACCGCACAGAGTTACACCAGGAGCTTGATAAACACCAACTTGTAAATCCCGAAGTAAGATTTATTCTGAGTATCGACCGGCTCGACTATACCAAAGGTATACAGAAAAGGCTTTACGCCTTTGAGCATTTTCTCGAAAAGTACCCCGATTATCGTGGACAGGCTACGTTGATTATGCTTTGTGTGCCATCACGTCAGAATGTAGATCAGTACCAGCGCATGAAAAGCGAGATAGATGAGCTCGTGGGCCGTATTAATGGTAATTACAGCACCATCAACTGGACACCCGTTTGGTATTTCTACCGGGCACTACCTTTCGAAAACCTGATCGACCTTTACAGTTCAAGCGATGTAGCACTCTTAACACCTATTCGCGATGGTATGAACCTCGTGGCCAAAGAATACGTTGCCTCACAAATTGACAGCAAAGGTGTACTTATTTTGAGCGAAATGACTGGCGCGGCCAAAGAGATGAGTGAGGCCGTTCTGATAAATCCAAATAATATTGATGCCATTGCAGATGCCATACATGAAGCTTTAGCAATGCCTGCAGACGAGCAAATGGCGCGGATTACTACAATGCAAAACAGGCTAAAACGCTACAATGTAGAAAAATGGGCAGACGATTTCTTTAATAATTTGCAAGAAGTTCAGGATCAGCAAGCTATACAAAGTGGAAAGAAATTAACAGATGCAATTCAGCAGGAGGTGGCTAAAGTTTACAAGAAAGCCAAATCACGTATTTTATTCATCAACTACGACGGAACGCTGGTAGCAGATAAAGACAATCCGAAAAAGGCTAAACCTACTACTGAAGTTATTGATATTTTGGACACACTCGCTGCAGATGAGCACAATGAGGTGGTTATTGTGAGTGGCCGGGATAAAAATGCTTTTGACAGCTGGTTTAAAGATAAAAATTACACCCTTATTACAGACTACGGTGCTTCATGCAAAGAGCCCGGGAAAGCCTGGACCGAAGCCGAGGGCATAGATACTGATTGGAAAAAGCTGATACTCCCCGTGTTGGAATTTTATGAAGATCGTACCCCTGGTACATTTGTCGAAGAAAAAAATTATTCACTGGTTTGGCATTATCGCAAATCCGATCCCGAACTGGGTGTAGGCAGGGCCAATGAACTCAAGGACCAGCTTACAAGTCTTATAGCCAACCATGATCTCGAGATTTTGGAGGCCAACAAGTCCATAGAAGTGAAAAATAGCGATACTTCGAAAGGTAAAGCCGCACTTCGAAAGATTGACGGTCGGTCCATTGATTTTATTATGGGCATTGGTAATGACTGGACCGATGAGCATATGTTCCGGGAATTACCTGATTCTGCCATAACCATTAAAGTTGGCAAAACCACCTCAAGCGCACGGTATAATATTAGTAATTATAAAAATGTACTGCAGTTTTTAAAAGTGTTGATTGCAGCAGAATAAATCAGCTCTTTGCGAATTTATCGCGGAAGTCATCCAGCGCGGTCTGGGTACCCATTACTGTAACTACATCACCAGTTTGTAGTGTGGTGTTACCATGTGGTATATTTACATCCGGACCCCGCTTTATGAGAATCAGCTCGCCATCTTGATGAAATGGGATATCTTTGATTTTATTTTTACTGACATCTTTACTAAGTATTGTGATGTCTTCGATGTAGAAATTCTCAAAGCTTTCAAGCAGAGCCCGGTAAGAAGCAGGCCGGGTAATGAGGTTCTCAATGGCTGTTGCTTTCAATTGTGTTTCATCGATGTATTCAACCTGGTAGCCGGTTAATCTGCGCTCTGTGGTAGCGTTACTCGATTTAGTAATTACGCGGGAGTGACCAAGTTGTTTTTTTAGCATAAAAGCGATGTCGGCATTTTGCTTTTCATCATTGGTAACAATTACAACAAAGTTGTGCTGTTTGATTTTTAGCTTACGGTAAGTCTCGGGTTGTCTTCCGTCAGCATGCAAAATATGCATGCCTTTTCTTTTAATTTCTTCACAACGTGCCTTGTTCTGTTCAACAAAAATTGATTTTCGGCCATGCATATTCATTCTTCTGGCAAGAAGCACGCCGGTACTGCTACCACCGATAATTATAATTTTATCGCCTTCCAGGATTTTATTTGGCGATATTAAATTATAAAGTACAGGTGAAACGAAACAGGTGACTACGGCCATCAATACAAATGAGGCATTCATGCCGGGGGTGATAATTCCAAAGTCGAGCCCTATTTTTGATGCAGCTATAATCAGGCTTAACCTGGATGCCATCAGAAACCCGGCTCCGAGGGCTTTTCGTGTACCAAAAAGATGTCGCCATAACAATGATGGCACAATTTTAATCACATATAAAGCCACAAACAGTAATGCCAAAAACGGGAGCAGGGCATTACTCATTTCCTTAAGTGCAGTTTCATCGAAATGCACACCCACCATAATAAAAAATATTGGGATGAAGAAACCGTAGCCCATACCATCGAGTTTAATGAGCAGGACTGATCTTGATTTATTCATGAAAATGGAAACCAATATTCCTGCAAGGAATGCCCCAAGGAGCATAATTTCTGTTCCGATTAGTTGGGCAAGAACCACAAAAAGCAAAATAAGGAACACGGTGCCCCTGATTTGTATTTGAGAAACGGCATGGGAGAGTTTATAGGCCATTCGTTTTATCCAGGCTTTCCCTGTAAGTTTCATGCCCAGGAAATACATGATGTAAAAGATAAAAAAGATGACGAAAATTAATAGTAGTTGAGGTTTAAAGCCCTGTTTGAGTATGAATGCTGTAAATGAGAAAAGAATAATACTGAAAATATCTGCTATGGCAGCGGCTGTAATCACCATTTGTCCAAAACGTGTACTTTGCTCATTTTGGCTCTTTAATACCGGAAGTATGATACCTACTGAAGTAGTAACCATAATAAGGGCAAAATACCATTTGTTTTGAATATGAATTACCGTATTGAGTAAGTGTGCAAATCCATAAGAGAGTATTAGTGCAATAATAAAGATGACAATGCCAACAAGCATCGGGTTTTCCTGGATTGTACGACCCGTAAGCTTTCTTTTGGGTAAAGATTGCCGTATTTGGTCCACATCTATTTCAAGACCACTGAGAAACATTAAAAACATGAAACCTGAGAGTGCCAAAAAATCAAGTGATTCCAAATGGTGTTCCGGAAAACCATTGAGTAAAAATTTGCCAACCAGGTAGCCGGCAATGATTTCAATAATTACGCCCGGAATACGCTGAATTCGCAATGAAGTAAGCAACAGCGGAACCATAACCGCAATGGTTGCAACGATAAGCAAAGGATAGTATTCAAAATCAAATGATATGTTTAGCGGGATAAAAGGCATACGGCAAGTTAATAATTTTTACGAAACTGTTTTGATTTAAAATAGTATAAAAAAAAAGCCGCACTGGTTTGAGTGCGGCTATAAATTACAATTATAATTTTTTATTCTTCTTCGGCAACGTCGCCAGCTAACTGACCATAAACATATGCTTTAAGACCCAGCATAAATGGTACTAAAAGAATACCATAAAGGGCTGCAACTATAGGGTGAATTAGTCCTAAAATGAATAAAGGCAGAACCAAAACGATTTGGGCACCGAAGATGATCCATTTGTAACCGTAAGTCAGTTTGTTACTTAAATTAAGCGATTTATTGGCATTCATACCTTTGTCTACTACCAATAAAACTGCCAGTGACCATGCTAATGAAAGTACAATACCCGGGATGATCATAAACAGAAATGCGATGTAAACACCAATACCTCTTAAGGCAGAAACAAGGAAGTAGTCTCCCATGTATTTGAGGTATTTTTTGTTGAAAATTTCTGTGGGTGAAATTACATTGCCCTTACTCAGGCTTGCCGGAATTGTTACAATAGCAATGGTGGTTCCAACATTGATGTAAGGAATCCAAATTGTCAGAATCCACAAAATAATAGCGCCTATTAAAGATAAGATGTTTTTAATCCCAATTTGATAGGCGTTCGATAAAGCGTCGCTAAAAGTGAATTTTTTTTCCATAAGGCTATAGTAATTTTAATTAATGATTCATTTCAAATTTAACCATATTTTTGGGTTAATTTGTGAATGAATTGTTAATATTTTCTTTCATCTTATTGATTAATTCATGTGCTTCCTGTGCAGTCGGGGCTTCGCAATATATACGGATAATAGGCTCAGTATTAGATTTTCTTAAATGTACCCATCCGTTGGAAAAGTCTATTTTAACTCCATCAATACGATTGATTTTCTCGTTATGGTAGACTTTGGCGATGTCCTCCAAAAGTTTATCTACATTCAAACCAGGAGAGAGCGTGATTTTATCTTTAATGATGGTGTATTCCGGATATCTTTTTTTGAGTTCCGATACGGTAGTATTCAATTTTGCAAGGTGACTGAGGAACAGGGCTATGCCAACCAGGGCATCGCGACCGTAATGTAATTCGGGATAAATAACGCCACCGTTACCTTCACCGCCGATTACGGCATGTTCAGCTTTCATTTTAGCCACTACATTCACTTCTCCCACAGCCGAAGCGAAATATTGTCCGCCTGCTTTCTGTGTTATGTCGCTCAGCGCTCTCGAAGAGGAGAGGTTCGATACTGTATTACCTTTTTTGTGCTGCAATACATATTCGGCGACGGCCACTATGGTATATTCTTCACCAAACATCACCCCATTTTCGTCAATCAGCGCCAGACGGTCTACATCAGGATCCACCACAATGCCCAGGTCTGCATTGTGCTTTTTTACAGCTTCGCATGTGGCCTTCACATTTTCAGGCAGCGGCTCTGCAGGGTGGGCAAAATGTCCGTTAGCTTTGCTGTTTATTTCAGTGATTTCTTCTACACCCAGGGCACGTAAAAGATCAGGTATGATGAGGGCTCCCACACTGTTGATTCCGTCTACCACCACCTTGAATTTTTTTTCTTTTATGGCAGTAACATCCACAAGTTCCAGCTTTGTTATAGCCCTGATGTGCTCTTCGTGGTAATTGGCACTTGTTACTTTTCCAAGGGTGTCCACCGATGTGTAATTTATTGTTCCGTTTTCAGCAATTTTCAGTATGCTTTCACCTTCTTCTGCATTTAAAAACTCACCATCGCTGTTCAACATTTTAAGAGCGTTCCATTCTTTAGGATTATGCGATGCAGTTAAAATAAGTCCGCCGTCAGCATTAAAATGTGTTACAGCCATTTCTGTTGAGGGTGTTGAAGCCAGGTCAATGTCCAGCACATCAATACCCATTCCGGTTAGTGTGGCATTGACAAGCATTTTAACCATTTCGCCGCTTATTCGGGCGTCGCGGCCCACCACAACGCTATATGTTTTTTTAGGGTTTTGCGTTTTTATCCAATGCGCATAGGCGGCCACAAATTTTACCACATCTTCGGGTGTCAAATTTTCTCCGCTTTTACCTCCAATAGTGCCTCTTATGCCTGAAATAGATTTAATTAGTGCCATGTTTTTTTTTCTTTTACTTTTTTAGTTTTCTTTTCTTTTTGAATGCTTTTTTCAAGCTCTTTTATTTTTTGCTCAAGTTTTTCTAATGCGTTTTTAACCAAAGTGAGTTCATCTTCGGTCTGCTTTATTTTTGCTTTTAATTTTTTGTTTTCAAGTACTAACGCGTGTATGGCCACGTAGTTGAGTCCAATTTTATCATAATTTTCAACTCGGGCCTTGTTGCCAATCTTCCCAACACGGTCGTTTCCAAAGTGCTTAAAAAACTCCTGATCTGTAAGGCCATAGTGCCGCGTATCGGTATTTTCTGTCAGGCTCCAGGTGCCCGGTTGGGTTTGGGTAATTTTGTGCAGAATAAAATTTTGGTCTACGTGTTGGAAATGTTTTTTCTGCCCCCGGGCCGCTAAAGCAGAACAAATGGCCATTATGATAAGTAAGTGTTTCATGTTATCCGGCTTTTAAATCTGTTCAACTATTTGAATAGGTTTTCTATTTCGTCAGTTGTCATGTTTTTGAGTACGACATTATCGTCGATTAATTCATCGGACAATTTTTGCTTTTTACCCTGCAAGGTACGGATTTTTTCTTCAATGGTATCCTTTGTAATGTAACGGTACACAATCACACTTTTGTGTTGACCAATGCGGTGCGCGCGATTGATAGCCTGTGCTTCCGCAGCCGGGTTCCACCATGGATCAAGCATGAGCACATAGTCGGCGGCAGTAAGGTTGAGTCCAACACCTCCGGCTTTCAATGAAATAAGGAAGATGTGGGTATCTTCGTTTTCCTGAAACTGCTGTATTACATCCTCTCTGTTTTTCGTCTGTCCGGTTAACAATTCATAAGGCCAGTTTTTTTCGTGGCATATTTTTTTAACGAGGTTCAAGTGCTTTACAAAAGATGAAAATACCAGCACTTTATGATTTTCAGCTACCAGGTTCTCAAGATGGCGTGATACTATTTCTGTTTTTCCGGCATTTCCTTCATAATTTTCATCAAGCATTGCTGGATGATTGGCTACCTGGCGCAATTCATTTAGTGCTTTGAGAATGAGTGTGGTATTGCGTCCTATTCCATCAGTAGATATAACCTGCATGAGTGCATTTCGTGTGGCTGATTTTTTTTCTTCATAAAGTTGATACTGCTCCTCTGTCATATCGCACAAGATGGTTTGCTCGGTGAGGGGCGGGAGGTCTCGAGCCACTTCGTTTTTTGTTCTGCGCAATACAAATGGAGCTGTGAGCTTCTTGAGTTTTTCCAGTTTTTCTTTGTCCTGATTTTTTTCGATAGGCACAACGTAATAATCCTTAAACCATTTTTGTGAGCCTGTCAATCCCGGGTTAATGAAGTTAAGCTGTGCCCACAGGTCGGTAAGTGAATTTTCGATGGGTGTGCCGGTCAATACCAGTTTATTTTGACTTTGCAGGCGGCTCACGGCTTTGTAAATAACCGAATCGGGGTTTTTAATGTTTTGGCTTTCATCAATTACAATGTAGTCGAATTGAAATCGCTCCAGCGCGTCGATATCGTTTCTGATTACGCCATAGGTGGTGATGATGAGGTCATAAAACCTGAAGTTGTTGACGTTTTGGGTGCGGGTATTCCCGATGTGTTGCTTGATTTTAAGTTGCGGCGCAAATTTTTTGGCTTCATTTTGCCAGTTATGCACAATGGATGCAGGCGCAATAATTAATGATGTGGCTTTGCGCTCCAGTGTTTTCAATTGTTCGGAAAACAAATCGAGTTGTCCTTCTTCTGTTTCTTCTGTTTTTTTATTCGCAGTCGATGTATTGCTACCATAAAAGTGGTGGAAGGAAAGGAGTGTTAAGGTTTGCAGTGTTTTTCCAAGGCCCATGTCATCGGCGAGGCAACCGCCGAAGTTGTATTCACGTAACCTTCGCATCCAGTTGTAGCCTGCTTTTTGGTAGGTTCTCAGAGTGGCGTCGATTTCCGCCGGAATTTCAAAATTCTGCCGGTCCGAAAGTAAGCTTTGAAACTGTTCATTGATTTGGCTTTTCCCATCTATTGGGAGTTTGTTAAGCGCTTCGAACTGGTATTTTCTGAATTTGAGTGTTTCCTGTTCTTTTTTGCCCAACCCGAAAAGGTCACGGTAGTCAGCAAACCAGGCTTCCGGAATAATGGCTATGGTGCCGTCAGGGAGGGTGTATTCCCGGTTGCCTTTTAAAATGTGGTTGCGTAGCTTTACAAAAGGTATTTCAAAATCTCCAAGCTTCACTACTCCATATAAATCAAACCAGTCATTTTTTTCTTTGACCTGTATATCGAGGCTTATGTCTCCCAGGTGATATTTTTTTTCCAGGTTAGCGTCAATTTTAAATCCATTGTTTACCAAATTCCGGTAGTTCCGGTTCACCCATTCGATGAGATTGTAATCATCTGCCTGGCCTTTAAGTGTAAAAATGGTACCTGAACGCTTTATCAGTCCCAGCTTTTCCAGCAGCGCAATTTTATTTTGTTCCCAGTCCGCATTGCGCTGAATTTTGGTGAATGATTTGGTTTCGGGGTGGAATTCAACTATAGCTTGCTCCCTGTTTTGGTCAGGGCGCACCTTGATGTGACCATAGAAAAAGCTGAGATTTAGTGTGAGTTTATGGGCTATAGATTGTTCAAGATCTAATTTCCCCTGCGGCTCAACCTGGGGCGTTTTTATTTCAAATCCTGCGGCCGTTACATCATGGGTTTTTATTAATTTACGCACAAAGGTGTTAAAGTAGTTATCAACCAATTTTTCAGGTATTTCTATTTCGTCTTTATTGATGAAAGGAATGATTTTTTTCGTGTTGAAATGTTCAATAAAGTAAATGGTGTGGTTCATGATAAATGCCGATGGTTCTTCGCACAGGATAAAGATTTTTTGATCTTTCAGGCTAACCGGCTTGTCTTTATAATCAATTGATAACGTGTATCTTAGTTTTCCGTCATATTGAAAATGAAATTTGCACTGTAAAGGTTCATCGGATATTTGAAGCTTATCTGTTTCGAAAACATTGTGGGTTTGCTTGTAGTAGACCTGTACAGAATGGGCATAAGCAATTTGAAGTACATCGATAAGGCGCTTGTCGATGTATGGGCGTATGTGTTCCTGGAGGTACTTTTTGTCCAGATTCTGATAAAAGTCGGTTTGCATTTGTCTCGATCGCCCGAAAATATTGAAAATATGCTTTTCGGTGTATTCAAAACAAGTTTTTAGCATGGTTTCTATATGTGCGTTCGATGCAGGTAGCTCGTTTGATGGAGTTTCTGGAAGAACCGGGGTAATGTTGTAAAAAGCAGATTTTTCTTCCTTAAGTGCAATTGATGGTTGCAGGATAGCGCCAAGCTTTCGGTTATATTGATATGCCAGTATTAATTTTTTGATCATAGATGATACAAAGATAAAAAGTCAAAAGATAACTTTGAGGTAGTAGTGGCACGAAATATTAAAAAAAGTAAAAAGGTTGTTTTTTGCACACACAAGTTTTGCTAAAGTTTAAAATTGTTGTGATGCACAAAATCTTTAAATTGTATCTTTGTTTATTGATTATATGGTAAAAAATATACTCATAGCGTTTTTTTTAATTGGAGTCTCATTGGGTACGGTTAGTTCTCAGGAGAATAAGTACAGCTTTGTGTATTTTCAGGAGCTTTTTGATGAAGGAATTTATCTGAGTTTTGATGACTTTAAAACACAACAGCCTATCCCAAAACATGCTATAATTGCTATGGAAGATAAAACCGATCCGCAATTTTTGCTTAAAGCACTGTCTTACCAACGCATTTCGTTTTTCGATAGTACCGGAACCCGTCGCACCCTGCGAAGCCGCGATATTTGGGGTGTAGTACGTCGTAATGCATTGTATATTTTTCATGAATATGCCCTGACAAAAGTGCATTTTAACGGACGATGGGGCTATTTTACAACCTATAAAACATCTCCTCAGCCCGGCATGGGCGTGATGCCAGGCAGTCATGTGGCTGTTCAGGTGCCACTTACGGCAGGTAAAAGAACGCAAACAATGATTTTGGATTTGAAAACCGGAGACATTTTTCCTTTTAAGCGGAAAACTTTGCTGGAGCTTTTGAGTGCAGATTCCTTGTTGAAAAATGAATATGAATCCTTAAGAAGAAGGAAACAAAAACAACTCAAATATTTGTATCTTCGTAAACTGAATGATAAAATTGAATATACATACCCATAATGTTAATTGTACAATTAAAATATATATAAAATGAAAAAAATTCTTGTATTGATAAGTTTAGTGGCCATCACCGGCCAGCTCTTTTCTCAATTGGTAGTAGCCGATCAGGAAGAATTAAATCAGTTTAAAAAAACCAAAACCATTGCTTTTCTGGAGCCAAATCCACTTTTACGCTATAACAGGATTCTTAAAGACGTAATGGAAAAGCACTGGGACATTACTGAATTTGAGATTAAACCTTACGATGGTGAAAAATTTGAACAACAGAGACTTGACCCAAATCGTTCGTTTTTGATGATTAATCGTATTTATTATGAACGCGATAAAACCCGCGCTCAATATCAGTTTCTTAACCTGTCACTCGGTGGCAATTATGAGTTGGCCGGACAAATGCCAACATTGTCGGGTTTGCCCATTAGCTATGTGGATGTAGAAGAAGATACCTACGATTACAAACTTGGTTTGATACTAAGATTCATCCAGGAACATATCAAAGTAAGTATGCAACACCCTGATTTGAATAAATCCAGAAAGATGATAAAATTTTACCGCAAAGAATTGACCGATATACACGACAAAACACTTTATGTGCTTAAAGAGGAGTTGGGCCCTGAAGTGAATACGTTAGGCGAAATTAAGGAATATTATCCTCATGATGTAAAAATTACCGATAAAGAGGAGATTACAAAAGTTATTGACAGCCGGGACCCCAACGCTGTTATTTTGCACCAGGTGGGCCCAAAAAGCAGCAGGCGCAAAGCCCGTTGCTGGAATGTGATTATGGGCGCAGACGATGCCACATTGTATTATTTTAACTACCATATGATTAAAAGAGGTAAACGACCCGAAGGCTTGTTGAAAAAAGATTTTAAACGATTAAGCAGGCAGTAATCATAAAGGACACAAGTTAATGAACAGAAACTCCGGTGTAAGCCGGAGTTTTATATATACGCACAATAAATTACAAGTTATTCCTCAAATAATTCAACAGAGATATTATCTACTCGAAATTTGGATTTGTTTAAATTCCACAAATGAACTTTCAAAATTTCACCATCATTCATTTTTGGAATTTTACGAACATAAATAACCTCGTTCCATTGATTTAGCTCTTCAATCTGCCTTTCAATTTTATTTGCATGCCATTTTTTACTTATTTTGCTTACGATAAGAACTTTACAGTAAGATTTTGTGTAAATTTTTGCAGTAACTTTAAGTGTCCCGGGTTTAATCCTGTTGTTTTTTTGTACCAGCTTAATAATAGGTACAATTTTAGTTTCCGGATTTACAACCAGGCTTTTATTTCCTGAAAAAGCAAGTGAGGAATTATTATTGTTTTTTACCGTTTCAAAGTCTAATTTCTTAGTAAATGCTGCATTTTCAGATGGATAGCGGGCATCATAAAACTCATGTACTGTTTTGTATTTCTTTTTGTATGAAAAATTTTTAATTGTGAGTAATGCCATTGTGATTAATAGAGCCAGGGGAATGTAAATATGCGCTTTAGAGCCTTTTTTTCTGTAGTATAGCCAATGCCCCAGCAAAAATATAATACAAATAATAAATATGACATTAGACAAAATGTAGGATACCAAAATTTTATCATTTTCATATTTATACTTAACCACATGTTTTCCCTCTGGTAATAGAATTGTGCGGTAATTAAAATTTGAAGTGTAAATTGGGACTGGTTTGTTATCAATATATGCTTTCCATCCTTTGTAATTTGTTTGTAACATCGTCAGAAACTGACTGTGTTTAGTTGATGTTTGAATAGTTACTTTGTTGGGAGCAAAATCAAGTATTTGATAATTATCGGTACTATCCGTTTTTACTTTTATATCTGACAAACGTTTGTAATCAGTGTCTCTAAAATATAGTTGCTTCGAAAAAATGCTATCATCGGTCGCTTTATTGTACAAATTGTTAAGAGCAAGAATAGAATCGGAAAAATAGAACAAATGATTATCCAATACTGCATTTTTTAATCCTGTATATTCATCAAGTTTATTGTATGTGTTCAATCCAAAAGAAGAAAATGAATTGAATGATATCTGTTTTGTGAAAATATAGGTGTTTCTCCAAAACGGTTTAAAAAAAGCATGTTGGCTATCATTAAAAATAATTTTGTCATCTATTGGAATGGGAAAGTTCTCAGGACAAAGAGATAAATCGGCCTGCATTTTTGTTGCTTTATGTTTCGTATTTATAACTGTTGCATGCATATTCAACTGGGCTGCAGCAACTACTTCAACAGTCAACAATAAAATTATAACAAGTCTTGGATACCTTATCTTTTTATGAAAGGCAATAACAGCAATTAATCCTGCAAGAATCAGAGATTGAAATGTGGCCTGTATCACTACACTTTGATGAAAAGTTAGGTTGGTGAGCAAAGATTTAATGTTCTTATAATCAAAATTTTTGTCTGAAAAACCATCAATTGAGGCAACAGTGAGAAGAAGTAAAACGATAAGTAAAAGAATCGATATTAATATTGGTTTGATTTTGTTTTTTGTGATATCTTTTTGAAAATGAGCAAAATAATTAGCAGCAAACAGAATAATTGCCATTAATCCGTAAATTCGCAGATATGCTCCATATAGAAAGGAGTCCATAAGTGGAATGTAGTGATACATGAATGCTCTTACTGGTAAAAAATCGAAGGACATAGCGAATATGACCAGGCCGAATACCAAAATCAAATATTCCAGGATGGAGTGTTTCCGGAATAAAGAAAGTATGAAAAATACCAGAGGGATTAGTCCAACATAATGGTTAATCATAGATAAATCTATGTTTCCAAACAGTTCATTGTATTTTAAAGTTGAGAACGGAAGAATAAATGATAGAAATGTAGTATAGGGTTGCCCAAAAGCCAACGTTTTCTCTAATCCGATACCTTCACTCAATCTCCCTGTCGAATCTAAAATTTCAAAAGTAGAAATAATCAAAGGAAGACATAACAGCATGATAATTATTGAAGCATAGATATTTAGTTTTATTATTTGTAGCACATCCCTGGTCTTTCTTTCAAGTAATGTGCTTATTAAGAAATAGAAGAAAATCAACACAAGCAGATAAAGCATTACAATAGATAAAGCCTGGTATGAACCGGTAACCATTAGAAAGATAAAAACACCTGATTTAAGCGAGTTAATTAATCTTTTTTCTTGATTTAATTTAATGTAGTATAATATGACAAAGGGTATCCAGGCAGCTCCAACCAGTAGAAAAAAATGTTGACCATGACCTATAATATATCCACTGAAAGCATAAGCCAGCCCGGCAATCATTGAAGCGTATCTGCATTTATTGAAATGAAAAGAAAGCTTATACATTCCGGTTGCTGCAATTAGAAGATAAATTATAAACAGCACGTGCATTGTATAAATTCCATATCCACCAAGTAAGCTTGTTATGATGAGCTCAGGATAATAAGTAGGAGCTTGCAGATCTGCAAAAAAGGGAGTACCTGTTTGTTGGAAAGGATTCCAAAATGGAAAATGTCCGGATTGTATGCTTTCCGAAAAATAATATCGAAATGGCAATACCACATCAATTAAATCCCACTTTAATCCATAAACCAAAAAAGACACCTGCCAATAACCGATGAGGATAATAATGAATATTAAAAAATAGGAGGTAAATGTATTTTTAGATTTTAACATTAGGGATAAGAATACTTTTTTGATAGTTTGAAATTAACAATCTTTCTATAATTAAATCATCCTAATAATCAATGTCCTACCTTTTGAACATTTTTCTTAAAGACAAATTTAAAAAAATTGGTAAAAGAAATGGTAAAATTTAGGTTTCCCTAATATCAAATATTTTTTGCGTGGAGCCTTGGAAAAAAAACACTAATTTTGTGGGCTAAAACGCAATATATGGCACAAAAAGTTACTATCCCAAAGGGAACCCGTGATTTTACTCCGCTGGAAATGGCCCGGCGCAATTATATATTCAATACCATTCAGCAGGTTTATGAGCTGTATGGCTTTCAGCCCATTGAAACTCCATCTATGGAGCTGCTTTCAACCCTAATGGGTAAATATGGCGAAGAGGGTGATAAGTTGCTCTTTAAGATTCTGAACTCCGGCGATTTTGCAAAAAAAGCAGATGAAAAGCATTGGGAAGCGCGCAATATTACAAAGCTCACACCACAAATTGCTGAAAAAGGTTTAAGATATGACCTTACAGTGCCATTTGCACGTTTTGTGGTGCAAAACCGCAATGAAATTCAGTTTCCGTTTAAAAGATACCAGATACAGCCAGTATGGCGCGCAGACAGACCCCAGAAAGGGCGCTACCGTGAGTTCGTACAATGCGATGCCGATGTGGTTGGAAGCAATTCACTGCTACACGAGGCAGAACTTGTAATGATCATAGATGAGGTTTTTACACGCCTTGGAATCAATGTAACCATTAAAATTAACAGTCGTAAATTGCTTACCGCTATCGCCGATATGGTGGGAAGACCTGAGCTTATAACCGCAATAACTGTTGCCATTGATAAACTTGATAAAATTGGTCTTGAAAAAGTACAGGAAGAGTTAAAGCAGGTGGGCTTGTCTGAAGACGATATTAAAAAAGTAACACCCATTATCGAGTTGAGAGGTAACAACCAGGAGAAAATAGAAGCTGTTGCCGGCTTGTTTGGTGGCAATGAAGCCTCAGAAACCGGTAAAAATGAAATATCAGCCGTCTTTAATTATCTCGAAGCCTATGCGCTGAAAAATGAGGTGGAATTTGACCTGGCATTGGCTCGCGGGTTGAATTATTACACAGGTTGCATATTCGAAGTGAAAGCCAAAGATGTAGCCATTGGCTCCATTTGCGGGGGCGGCCGCTATGATGACCTTACTGGTATTTTTGGATTGAAAGATGTATCGGGTGTGGGCATATCATTCGGAGCCGACCGCATTTATGATGTGCTCGAGCAGCTGAATCAGTTTCCTGATACCACACTGCAGGGCCCTAAAGTTATGTTTGTTAACTTTGGAGAAAAAGAAGCGCAATATGCCTTAAAGGCTGCTATAGCGCTGCGTAATGCCCACATCTCGGCCGAGGTGTATCCGGATACTGTAAAAATGAAAAAGCAAATGAACTATGCCAACACCAAGAATTTCCCCTTTGTTGTGTTGGCCGGAGAGAATGAAATTAATGAGCAGACCTATACATTAAAAGACATGCAATCTGGTGAGCAAAGTGAGGTAAGCTTATCAGAACTTATCGAGAAATTAAGAAACAGTTAGATTATATGGCACATCAAGGTTGTGCCAATCAATTTTAAATACTACTTTATGGATACTATTCATCACATATCACCCGAATCATTAACTTTTGAATTAATTGAAGAAATTATAGCAGGCGATTACCAGCTTGCCCTTTCCGATGAGGCTGTGAAGTTGATAAAAGAAAGCCGTGATTATCTTGACCAAAAAATGGCCAAACAGGATGATCCTATTTATGGAATTAATACAGGATTTGGCTCGCTTTGCGACAAAAAGATATCTAAAGAAGATTTGTCGAGCCTGCAACGTAACCTGGTAATGTCGCATGCTTGCGGCACCGGGAATGAGGTGCACCCGCAGATTGTGAAACTTATGCTGCTGTTTAAGGCACATGCTTTATCGCTGGGGAAGAGTGGTGTGCAGTTACAGACGGTGGAGCGTATAATCGACATGTTTAATCACGATATTATTCCGGTTGTATATGAACTTGGATCGCTGGGTGCATCAGGAGATTTGGCACCACTGGCACACCTGTTTTTGCCATTGCTGGGCGAGGGAGAAGTAATTTTGGATGGTGAACGTATTTCCAGCGCAGAAATGCTTAAGAAAAAAGGTTGGGAACCCATCACACTTCGCAGTAAAGAAGGCCTTGCATTGCTCAACGGTACCCAGTTTATGTCGGCCCATGCCGCAATGGCCCTGATACGTGCTTTTAAATTACAAAAACTTGCCGATTTGGCCGGAGCACTCTCCCTCGATGCCTATGATGGAATTTTAGCACCATTTAGCGAAGAATTGCAGCAAGTAAGACCTCATGAGGGACAGATAGAAACTGCACGAAATATTCGCGCCATGCTTTTGGATTCAGAGATTAATCAGCAGGAAAAGGAACATATACAGGATCCTTATTCATTTCGGTGTATTCCACAGGTTCATGGTGCTACAAAAGATGTTGTGGTGCATGTGAGTAATGTGGTGCTGACAGAAATTAATTCAGTTACGGATAACCCAACCATTTTTGTGGAAGAGGATAAAATTTTATCCGGTGGTAATTTCCATGGCCAGCCATTGGCCTTAAGTCTCGATTATCTGGCAATGGCCTTGTCAGAACTTGGTAATATTTCAGAGCGCCGTGTTGCTCAATTAATTAGCGGTAAGCGTGGTTTGCCTGAGTTTCTTGTGGCCAATCCTGGACTCAATTCAGGACTGATGATTCCACAATACACCGCAGCATCTATTGTCAATAAAAACAAACAACTGTCTGTACCCAATTCAACAGACTCTATAGTTTCTTCCAATGGGCAGGAAGACCATGTAAGTATGGGCGCAAACAGTGCTACCAAATTAAGCAGGGTGGTTGACAATGTTGAAAGACTTATTGCCATTGAGCTCATCAATGCTTCACAAGCTTTAGCGTTTAGGAGACCATTGAAAACCTCACCTTATCTGGAAGAATTTTTGGCCGTCTTCAGAGAAGACATTCCATTCGTTAAAGACGACCGTGTGTTTTATAAAGATATTGAACATGCTGTATCATTTATACGCAGTGGAACTTTTGAGTAAAATTAACATAAAATAATTTTAAAATTTAAGCTTATCGCTGTCTGAATCCAGGCAGCGATATTTTTTTGTTCGATTTACTGTTTTACAGACAATTAATTTTGAATGTGTTCGTTAATTAAAACGTAAAAATAAATTGCCAGTTCGTAAAACTTTTGTTACGTTTGAGCAGCTAAACTAAATTATTCTCTCTTAAAGCAAAAAAACATGTACAAAATTAAGATGATCGTTATCGCGACCATAGGAATGTTTCTTATGGGCTGTGCCGGTAATGGAAAAAAACACGAAGTAATTCAAAAAGAAGACAGCAGTGGTTACGCATACAAAGAAGTAACCAACGACCCCTATCATGCACGGATTTACACGCTTGACAATGGCCTGAAAGTTTACCTAAGCGTAAACCGTGATGAGCCAAGGGTACAAACCTACATTGGTGTTAAGGCAGGATCCAGTTACGATCCGGCTGAAACTACCGGCCTTGCACATTATCTGGAACACATGATGTTTAAAGGTACAGGTAAAATTGGTGCACTCGACTGGCAAACTGAAAAAGCCATGCTCGAAGAAATTTCTGAGCTTTATGAGCAACATAAAGCAACAGATAACAAGCAGGAGAAAGAGGCCATTTATGCCAAAATAGACAGTATTTCGTTTCAGGCTGCTAAAATGGTGGCTGCCAATGAGTACGATAAACTCATGTCTACACTCGGAGCAAAGGGTACAAACGCTTATACTTCAAATGAGCGCACTGTTTATATGAACGATATTCCGGCCAATGAGCTGGAAAAATGGTTGATGGTCGAAAGTGAAAGGTTCAGTGAGTTGGTACTACGCTTGTTCCACACCGAGCTCGAAACCGTTTATGAAGAGTTTAATATGGGACAGGATCAGGACAATCGCCAGGCTTACCAGGCACTGTATAAAAATCTTTTTCCCGGCCATGTTTACGGTGAACAATCCACCATTGGTAAACCGGAACATCTGAAAAGTCCGTCAATGGTGAATATCCACAATTATTTCGATACTTACTACGTACCTAATAATATGGCTGTTGCCATGGTTGGCGATATCGATATGGACGAAACCATAAAAATGGTGGATGAGCATTTTGGTAAAATGGAAAAAAGTACGGTTGAACCCATTGACCACGGAAAAGCAGAACCAATTAAGGGAGTAGTAAAAGATACTGTTAGCGGACCTCAACCTGCATCTGTAAGAGTAGCATTTCGTTTCGACGGCGTAAAATCAGAAGATCGAAAATATGTGAGCCTTATTGACCATATTCTGAGCAATCGCACAGCCGGCCTTATTGACCTTAATCTTGTACAAGAACAAAAGGTACAGATGGCCGCATCTTATTCCAGCTTTTTACAGGATTATGGTTCACATGTATTCTATGGAATGCCCCGACAGGGTCAGGATTTGCAAGAAGTTGCCGATCTTATGCTGGCCGAACTGGAAAAAATCAAAACCGGAAATTTCGATGAATGGCTTCTAGAAGCTTCTATCAAGGATAAGAAGGTTAGTAAAATAAGAAAGCTCGAAGGTAAATGGAGAGCGCACGATTTTATCGATGCTTTTACCAATGATTTTGCCTGGGAAAACTACATAACGTTTATTGAAGATCTTGAAAAAATTACCAAAGAAGATTTGGTGAAATTTGCCAATGAAAACTATGGCGATGATTATGTGGTTATTTTTAAAGAACAAGGTGAGCGTACCAGGGCAGTTAAAGTTGATAAACCCAAAATTACCTCCCTTGAACTGAATCGTGATGTAAATTCCGAATTCTTAGATAAAGTTACCAGCCAGCCTTCAACGCGTTTGGACCCCATGTTTCTTGATTTTGATAAAAAGATAGATCATGCTGAAGTAACTGAAGGTGTTAAACTTAGCTATATCAAGAATAAAACCAATGAGCTTTTCCGCATGCAATACATCATTCCAATGGGTAAGAATCACAATAACATGATTCCATTGGCGGTTGAGTACCTTGAGTATTTGGGTACCGAAAAGTACAGCCCCGCGGAATTTAAAAAGGAACTTTTCAAATATGGACTGAGCTTTGGTGTTTATGCCAGCGATGAAGATGCCTATGTGTACATTTCAGGTCTTGAAGAGTCGCTCGATAAAGGTGTAGAACTGCTTGAACATATGATTGCCAATGCTAAACCCGACCAGGAAGCTTATGACAAGTATGTGCAGAAAATTTTGAAAGACCGTTCTAATGCCAAAGAGGATAAAAACGCTATTCTTTGGAACGGCATGCTCAATTATGGTTTGTATGGCGAGGAATCTTCTTTCAGAAATATTATTCCGGAAGAAAAGCTTAAAAATATTGCCCCAAAGGCCCTTACAGATCTTGTAGAAGATTTGTACAGCTACAAGCACGAAATATTTTATTACGGCAGCAGGCCCACAAAGGAACTGAAAGCCTTACTGGCAAAAAAACATCAAATACCTGAGGAATTAAAGCCGGTCCCTGAACCAAAAGATTATGATGTGCGCGAAGTTGACCAAAACGAGGTTTACTTTGTAGATTATGATATGGTACAATCCAATATTTTATTGCTTTCAAAAGATCAGCAATTCGAAAAGGAATTGGTGCCTTATGCCCGCATGTTTAACGAGTTTTATGGCAGTGGCTTATCATCCATCGTTTTTCAGGAAATAAGGGAGGCCAAAGCCCTTGCTTATACGGCTTTCTCAGCTTTTACAACACCTTCAAAGAAAGATGATGATCACCTAATTTATGGTTTTGTAGGTACGCAGCCCGATAAAATTAAAATTGCTACCAATGCACTGATGGGTCTTATGGACGAAATGCCCGAAGCGCAAAAGCAATTTGAAAGTGCACGTGAGGCCATTTTGAAAAAAATCGAGAGCGAGCGTATTACCAAAGATCAAATATACTGGACCTACAGACGGAACAATAAGCGTGGAATTGATCACGACTTCCGTAAAGACGTTTATCAGAAAGTACAGAATATGTCACTCGAGGAATTTAAAGAATTCTTTAACAACCATATCAGCGGTAAGAATTATACCTACATGGTGATGGGCGACAGTGAAAGTGTGGATATGAATGTGCTGGCTCAAATTGGTACCGTAAAAGAACTTACACTTGAAGAGGTATTTAATTACTAGAAGTAATTTTATTGTGAAACTACAAAGCCCCGGATTTTTTTCGGGGCTTTGTGTTTTATTGGCCTTTTAAAACCGATATCCTATCATTAAAAGATGTTTCCTGTTTGAGTAATCTATTGACGGGAATGGTGTAACTAAAAAAGTGGTCATGTAACGGTATTCAATTAATGCACTTTTCCAGTAAAAACCTAAGCCACCTATTAATCCACTCCTGTATTTTAAGAAATCTTCAACCGCTTTTTCTTCACTAATATTCCCATTGTTTTTATTTTTCCGTTTTTTGTAATTGGTCTGATCGAATCCGTATCCTCGCATAATGCCCGCATTAGCATAAACACTGAGTTTTTTAATACATACCGATATTTAAGCATTAAATTCAGGTTTATATCTTGTGAGCCAATTTCAATATTGGTAATATAGCCATTGTCTTCATATTCACCTTTTACGAGATAATTGTAATACATTACTTCGGTTCCGATAGCCCACTTTCGCAAGTTTTTTGGAAAAATAAAATCAACTCCAAAGGCAGCAGTGAAATTTGTCGAAGTGCTGAAACTGGGTTTGTCCATGTACAAAAGGGACCCTGATTGAAAGTCGACGCTGGTTACCGATAAACCTGCCAGTACATGGGGTTCCAGTTTTATTTTGCCTTTTGCTTTTTTAAAATCAGCTTTGTGTTCAACACATTCGTAATATTTTTTGAAAAGCTTTTGCAGGTTCTTAGGTTTATATTGCACATCTTCCAAAAGCTTATTAATAGTTTGGCAATCATTCAAATAAACCATCAATTGACCTCTGTAGGTGTTTTTTTCCTGCTGGTATTTCGAGCCGTTACGTGAAATGAAATATTTTTTGTATTTCAGTAGTTCTATAGTGTCTTTCTGTTTAATGTAAAAATTATTTTGGTCGTATCTTGTACCGTAATGGTAAAGGCTTTTTTTACCTTCAAATAACACTTCCAGGAAAATAGTGTCTTTTTTCAGATTTAGCGCCGGGCCTTCTTCTATTCTTGCCGTAGTTCTGGGACTTGTTTCAATATTTACTATTTCTCCTGCATAGTAGGAATTGCCTACCTGAAAGGCTTTAATATCCAGTGGCCTGAATTTTTTTGTGCGGCTGTTTTCTTGTTCTTTAAAGTGCACCTTTTTTGGATTAATTTTCCACTTGCGGTAATCTATTAAACCATGAATCGTGTCGTTGTTTTGGTCAATAATGAAACCCGGAGTGAGGTTTTTTTGAGATTTCGCCTGATGTGATAGCCCAATGCTTACAACTAAGAAAACAATGGTTAGGTAGGGGATAAAACGTGTGTTTTTCATTTTGTTCTTTATATTTTCTTTGCAGGGTAAAAATAGATATATGTTATTAGAACAAAAAGAAATTGTATAAAAACAGTTTGGAGGGCTCTGGTGAATTTTTATCAATTTCCATACAGCCCTTCAATGATATCAGCTCATGATTTTTTAAATATTAGTTCCTGTGATTATCAATTTTATTTCCATTTTCACTTAAGATAAAGTTTTTAATTCTGTCCTGGTTTAAAAAGGCATGAGGAAAACCTGGATCTATTGCACTTACATCGTCAAGCTTTTGTTTCTGCTCATCATTTAGCTTTATATTCACAGCATGCAAACTGTCACTCATTTGTTCTACTTTTCGGGCACCAACAATTGGTATCACAACCTGGTTTTGTTGCATGGTCCATCGAATGGCAATTTGTGCTGGTGAGAATCCTGTTTCGGTAGACATTTCTACCACAGCTCTGGCAATGTTTTGATTTCTTTCACTTAACCTGGGGTTGTCGTTTTCGAGTCGTTTCTCTTCATTATCCTGATTGAGGTACTTACCGGTTAATGAACCTCCGGCAAGTGGCGCCCAGGCGGTAACGGCCATATCACCAGACTTTGCCATAGGTAAAAGGTCTCGTTCTGTAGTGCGCTCAATAAGGCTGTATTCTACCTGGAGTGCATTAAAGCGTGTCCAACCACGCAAGTCAGCAATGGCATTAGCCTCTGATACAATCCAGGCGGGTGTGTCTGAGATGCCGGCATATAGAATTTTTCCAGATTTTACCAGGTCATCAATTCCGCGCAAAATTTCTTCTGTGGGCGTGTGAAAGTCCCAGGCATGTAAATAAAACACATCAATATGGTCCGTATTGAGCCTTTTCAAACTTGCTTCTACTGATCGCATCATGTTTTTACGGTGATTTCCTGCATAGTTTACATCATCAGGCTTGTCATATAAACTATATTTGGTCGCCAGCACAAAGTGATCCCTGTCTGGTTTAATAAACGTTCCAATAAACTTTTCACTTGTTCCTTCAGTGTAGCGATTTGCTGTGTCGATAAAATTTCCGCCTGCGTTGGCATAGGCATCAAAAATTTTTCGACTTTCTTTTTTAGAAGCTCCCCAACCCCAATCTTCGCCAAATGTCATGGTGCCCAGGCTGAGTTCTGATACGCGTAATCCGGTTTTTCCTAATAGTTTGTAACGCATAATATTTTTTTAAAGGTTTTTATTTCACAAATTTTGGAAGCTCGCTGGTTCTTGCATACGGCATACATTTTATATGCGCTCAATATCGTCAACATAAATAACAATATTTTGTTGCCTTAGACGCTATGCTCAGCTAAAAAAGAATGCAAGGGTTATTTTATATTCTGCCGTATTTTTTCTCCCATATTTTCTCAATTTTTTCCAGTGAACGGCCTTTAGTTTCTGGTATAAATTTCCATGTAAACCATATGATGATTAATATGAAAGTTATAAACAGGAAATAGGGGAGTGAACCATCCCAAAATCCTTCTGTATTGGCTTTACTTTCAACAACCATTGGGAAAGTTTGCGAAACCAGGTAATTTGAGGCCCATTGAACTGCAACGGCAATAGACATAGCTATGCTACGTATTGAGTTTGGAAACATTTCCGATAGCATTACCCATACAATCGGACCCATCGACATGGCAAAAGATCCTATAAAAACCAGGATTCCTATAAGTGAAATAATTCCCACATTGCCGGTCATTAGCGTTATGCCAAGCATTAAAAAACCCGTGAGCATTCCTGCTGAACCGGCAAATATTAATGGTTTCCGGCCCCAGCCATCTACGGTGAACATGGCCAGGAATGTAAAAGCTACATTAACGCCGGCCAAAAGTATTTGTTGTGCCAATACATCGTCTTGTCCAAACCCAAGGGCTTTTTCAAAAATGTCGGCGCCATAGTACAATACAGCATTGATTCCTGTGAATTGTTGCAAGCCCGATATTACCGAGCCAATGAGAATGATGGGTAAAATGCTTCTTTTGAAAATTGCCTTAAATGGTATGCCTTCTTCTTCTTTTATGGACTCACGTATTTCTTTCAATTCTTTGGCAACAGCAGCTTCGCCCAATACTTTACCCAGTACCTTTTCAGCTTCTTCTTTTTTACCTTTTAGCATGAGCCAGCGCGGACTTTTAGGTACAAAAAACAAAAGCAATAAAAACAATACAGAGGGAATTACCTCCGACCAAAACATCCAGCGCCAGCCTTCGTTTATATTGTAAGTTTGGCCTTTTGCGCTGCCAATAAAGTAGGTGGCCAGAAATACAATAAAAAAACCAATTACGATGGCCATTTGGTAAAAGGTAACCATTTTACCTCTTGTGCCGGCAGGCGAAATTTCTGCTATGTAAGTAGGGGCATTCATTGAGGCTAAACCAATTCCAATGCCTCCAATTAATCTGAATACAACAAGTAACGACACAGATTCGGGCAGGAAAGCGGGTAGACCCGACCCCCAGGCCGATAATGTGAAAAATGATGCTGCTATAATCAGCGAGTGTTTGCGGCCGGTTTTTTTGCTTAATGGACCCGCTATAATGGCTCCGGCGAAACAACCCAGCAGCGCGCTGCCAACAACCCATCCTTTCATGGCGGCACTTAATTCGAAATATTTGCTGAAATAATACTGAGCCCCATTGATTACGCCGGTATCATAACCAAACAAGAAACCTCCAAGGGCCACAATCATGGCAATTGCGATCAGGTATAGCTGATGCTTACTTTTGAGCTGATTAAGGCTTTTATCTTGCAAAACAGTTGTTTTATGAGTTATCCATTTGTATGGTAAATGTAATGTTTTTATAGAATAAACCCATATGTAGCGTATTTTTATTCTGGTCTAAAAACCTGCATTTTTCTGTCATCTGCATTTCATACAAATGCTTTTGTTAATTGAATTGAACTTATTTAGTCTACGCTTGTTATTTTCTGATTTTCAATCAGCCTAGTTCTCTTTGTTGCAAAACTAAACGGTATTAATCCACCCTGTTAATCTTTATGAGCATACCCAGATAAAAGTAAAAATAGCTGTTTCTGAGAAAAAGTAAATTCTATTTCATTTTTAGTGTTTTTGGCAACTAATTATAAAACAAAACGTAATCATCATGCGCATTAAATCTTTTATTCTATTTGTATTACTGGGATTCACAATGTCCATTTTACATGCACAAAATCAAGTTGACATTCCCGGATTCGGAACTTTACCTGTAACTAAAAGTGGTGATAACTATCAAATCACCCTGCATAATTATGGGACTTTTGATTTCAAAGGAACATTAAATCCTTTCGATCTCGAAACATCTGTTACAGTTGACCAATTAAAGAAATTTCCGGGTTATGAAGTTATGTCGAACATGGGATTAAAGGATATTAGATTAAAGGTATCTCCAGCCGGATTATTTATAGGATCAAAGGCTGATACAGAGAAGAATCTGAAAGTTCTGTTCGATTTCTTTAATATTAAAGCTCCTTACGTGACTATTAATAGTAAAATTTCCAAATCAAGTTTTGCACTTGAAAGCATTTTGGATTTTTCGCATGAGCCTGTGAAAATAGAGGTTGTACCATCTGCTGGAACAGAATTGCATTTGGAAAAGTTTTCAATGCTTGCCGGAGCCGGACAGGGTGGCGCGAATATTAGCGTAATTACAGAATTGCGCATGAAACCAACTAAATGGGATCCTGCTTTAAAAACTAAATTTGAACTCGCCTACAATCTACGTAACCAGGAAATAACAGGTAGCGGTTCAATGATGGATACCTGGGCCGACCCATTTGCACTCGACAAACACCTGAAAAAGAATTCAATTTCATTTACAAATACGGCAGTGTCATTGGGTTGGATACCAGGTTCACCATCACCCACGACCCTCGGGTTTGCAATAGAAAACGCAAATTTTTTTAGTCTTGAGTTTGGTGCAATGATGAGCATTTCACCAGCCAATGGTCAGATTGCACTTAGAGCTACGCGCGAAAAAATGACTATGAATGATTTCACAACCGTTCTGCGCGATGGCTTTGGCTTGAATGTACCCGATGTATTTCCAGATAATGTATATATAAAAGATGTTGAGATATTATTTTCTCCAAATGGCGGAGAAATAGGGGAAATAGAAATAGAGCAGGGCTTTGCAATAAAAGGCAGAGCAGATTTACTGGGGGCTGTTCAAGCCGATATTGATTATTTTGTCAATTGGGAAGAAGGGTTTTACCTGGATTATAAGCTTGACGCTGACCTGAAACAAGCCCTGATGAATGAAATTAGAAAAGTTAAACCGCTTGCCCCGGTTATGGATAGAGTTCTGAAGACATTTCAGCTTCGTAAGGTGCATGCACACCTTGAGGCAGGCATGGACCTGAAAATGACAGGCAAAACACATGTAGAATTTGAGGTATTTGAAAAGACCCACAAATTTGACATGCAGGCTTCTTTAGATCCTGATGCCATTATAAATGCCATTATAGATAAAATAATGGAACAAAGCGAAATAGTGAAGATAGCTGGTCAGGTGGCTCATATTGCCGGAGATGCAGGTAAAAAAGCTATAGGTATTGTCAATGGTGTCAGGGATTTTGCAGGGGAGTACAGTGATGATGTAGCTCATCTGCCTCATTCCTGGGATAAATGTAAAAATGAGTGTATTCCAAAACTAGCCAATGGATTGGCAAATCCTGTATGGGATGGATCAAACCTTGCCGTTTGGGAGTTTTATTCTGAAGTATACCCCAAATTAGTTAAAGTTAGAGGTGGTGATTTAAGCGAAACAAAGAAACTTAGAAAAGATCTTGTTTGGGAGGAATGGAAAAAACTTGCACAAACTATTGACAGGCGATGGAGTAGCGTGAGAAAAGATGGCACTTGTAAAGGTTATAAATGTAAATGTGATAAGTATAAAAAGCTGGTAGACCAAAAACATCGTTCACATAAAGCACTACGACTAAAGCTCTGGAAGCATATGATGACCGACCTGGATAAATCCAGTGAAAAATACAATGTGTATAGAGTTTATCCTGTTTCTGACAAAGGTGTTTCATGGGATATTCCGGGGTACCATTACAGTGCCCACACCAGAGGTGGAAAACTTAGTACGTATAAAGATGATAATGGCGCTGACCGGTTCATTAAAGTGATCGATAATGATAACGACGGAGTGGTGATGTTTCAGCCACAACATTCTAATTATGTGGTTGATGTTACAGGCGGGTCAGGTAAAACGGGCGTTCATATGCAACTTTGGCATCAAAACAACACGGCTGCTCAAAGATTCAAAATGATTGAAGTTCCCGGCAGAAGCAATACTTATTTTATTGAAACGAAAGATGGCCATTTTTTAACAGCCGGGAGACGGGTTACCCAGGAAAGGCCTACCAAAGCTGAAAACCAGATGTGGTATTTTAAAAAGGCTTATACCAGTGAAATGGCTCCTCCACAAAATGGCAAATACCGCCTACGTACCCTGGCAGGTAAGAATTTGTATATCGATATGCCCGGAGGCGGTAAAAATGCGAAGGGCAAAGGGGCTGAGGTTCAATTATGGACTTTAGATCACCACCCGGACAGAACCATTGAGATCAAGAAAAGAAGAGCCGGTAGGTTGTATACTTTCCAACCTATGCATAGCAATTATGTGTTTGATGTCTCCGGAAGGTCAAATGATAATGGAGCCAATATTGTTTTATGGGATTATAATAAGGGTACAAACCAGCTATTTGAATTCATCTATGCCGGTGCCCCAAGAGTTTACAAAATCAGGATTGCACATAGTGGAAAATCTGTGGATGCCTCAGGAGGCAGTGTCAATAATAAAGGTGACGCCGTGCATCAGTGGAGGGGCCATAATGGAGACAATCAGAAATGGAAACTGGAATCAGTCGGTTCGTACTGGGCCAAGCCGCCTAAAAACCAGGCATTTTTTATCCGTCCGGCTTACTCAAATAAATATTGGGACCTTGGCGGAGATGGTGCCGCAACCAATAAAAAAGGGAAACGATTCAAGTTATGGAGTTTGAATAATGGTGGAGATCGTAAATTCAAGTTCAAACCTACGGGAGACCATTCCTGGATAAATATGCAGGTTCAGAACGGCGGCAGACATGTAGATGTTAAAGGAGGTAAAGTCAAAAATAATGGAGCCCCGCTTCACCTTTGGGATGCTCATGGCGGTGATTCACAAAAGTTTGCCATGAAGCCAACAAGTCGAAATACATTTGTATTATTTTCAAAAGGCTATAAAGCAGTTGACGTAAAAGGTGGTAAAATTCATGATAATGGTGCTGCAATACATCTATGGAGCAGTCATTATGGGGCAAGTCAGCAGTTTGTACTTGAGTATGCCGATGGACCTAAAAAAGGAAAACTTTACGAATTTGAAGGTTTCTAAAAGTAGAACCTGAAAATAAACATGTTATAAGTTTGAGTAAAGCAAGAGTGTCTTAGAAGGAATTAAACTGTTGTTTTATAATGTTTAATTTACTTCTGAGGCAATCTTTTTTTTATACAATTCTATTTGAAAAGTTTAAAATAGATTTGCATCAAAAAAGCCAGGTTAAGCTAGTACATAATCTTTTGTTGAATAACATTCATTCCGAAACCTTTATTACCTTTGCATAGCATTAAATCTCAACCTTATGGATGTACTACCACTGTATTTTAGCGAACATATAATCAAACATTACGAAATTGATGCTTCAGGGCGTTTATCAATGGCTGCCTTAGCCAATCACGTGCAGGAAAACGCTGCAGAACATGCCCGCCGGCTTAAAGTCGGCTATCGCGACATGATCAAAACAAATCATACATGGATGCTGGCGCGTGCACGGTTTAGCTATTTTGAAAGTCCAAAACTTGGTTCGCCTATCGAAGCAGAAACATGGGTTAAGGACACCGACCGGATGTTCTCTTACCGTGATTTTCATTTTAAGGCAAACGATGAAATTTTTGCAGTAGTAAATACAGCATGGCTTGTTATTAATCTCGATACCAAAAAAATTGAACCGGTAGAATCATTTATCAAAAATGCATATAAACTAAAGACCCGCTGCATGGTAAATGAGCCCATACCCAAAATAAAGGGAGTAGAGGGAAAGGCTGAGCATGTTTTTATGCACGAGGTGAAATTTTCCAGTATTGACTTAAATCACCATGTGAATAATGTCAGTTATTTGCAATGGTATTTGGATTATCTTCCCAATGGATTGGCATTAAATCCAGTTACAAGTTTAGTAGTGAATTATTTGCATGAAGTGCGTTTGAGTTTTAAAGTCAATATTTATTATAATATAGAAGATAAGGAAGACGGTACGCATGTGAAATGCGAAATGGTGAATGCTGCCACCGACCAGGCTGCCTGTCGTATTGAAGCAGTGCACAAAAAATAGACCTGTTTGTAAAATATTTTGGCTTGATAAATGTTTATTAAGGCTGAATACATTTATTTTGCCAGTCGAAATGCTATTTTTGTGCCGGCAATTTTACCTGCAAAGTCCAACCATTATTATATGAAGTGTTCACTTATATTTCTACTACTGACTGTATCATTGATGGCTAAAAGTCAAAGCACTGCCTCGGTTACCGGCCGGGTTACTGATATTGACAATTACCCGATTGAATTAGTGAATATTGTAGTGGAAAGTACGCAAGCCGGCACTTCCTCAGCGTTTAACGGTAAATACCGCATAATTATTCCGGCCAATGAAGAAGTACGCATCGCATTTACGCGTGTTGGTTTTAAACGTGAAACAATTACCGTTAATCTTGAACCGGGTGAGCGGGAGCGCGTGGATATGCAACTGGAAATGACCTCTGAAAAGCTTGCCGAAATTGAGATAGCTGAAGAACGTAAGAGATACTCCACAACCTACTACCTGGATCCACGAACTATCGAACAATTGCCGGAGTTGACAGGATCCGTCGAAGGAATTATTAAAACCATGCCGGGTGTTTCTTCCAACAATGAATTAAGTAATCAATATTCTGTGCGTGGAGGTAACTACGATGAAAATTTGATTTATGTAAACGGCGTGGAAATTTATAAGCCTTTTTTGGTCAGATCTGGCCAGCAGGAAGGTTTTAGCTTTCTCAATCCTGATATGGTTGCTAACCTGTCTTTTTCTGCAGGTGGCTTTGAGGCTGAATATGGCGATAAAATGTCGTCTGTACTCGATATTCAATATAAAAAGCCGGCCAGCTGGGGTGGATCTTTCAAAGGAAGCTTAATGGGAGGTGCCATAACCTTACACGGTAGCAATAAAGATCATCGGTTGACGCATATTACAAGCTTCCGGTACAAGAAATCGGGTTATATTCTCAATACATTAGAAACCAGTGGTGATTACGATCCAACATTTTCCGATGTGCAAACATACATCACTTACGATGTAACAGAAGATTTGGAAATAGGATTTATCGGTAATTATTCCAATAATACATACCAATTTCAACCTTCAGACAGAGAGACTGATTTTGGATTAGTTAATAATTCATTGCGCCTGAAAGTGTATTTTGAAGGACAGGAGGTAGATAAGTTCATTACTAGCCAGGGGGCATTTCTGTTGAATTATAAACCCACAGAACAACTCAAATTGAATTTTTCTGCATCTGCTTTCATTAGTAGCGAGTCAGAAACTTTCGATATACTGGGCGAGTACTGGCTCAATGAGATAGACAGTAATTTAGGATCTTCTTCATTTGGGGATAGTGTAGGCAGCCTGGCAGTAGGCTCCTATTTAGATCATGCCCGCAATTATTTAGATGCCCTGGTTTACAACTTTAGCCACAAGGGAGCGTGGAAAATAGGGGCACATAAGATACAATGGGGAGCCAAATGGCAGGTAGAAGATATCAGTGATGAAATTAATGAGTGGATGATGCTCGATTCAGCCGGATATTCACTGCCACCGGATAGCATGAATTATTCGCAATTTACAGATTCAACTGTAACGCTTTTTGAAACCCGTCGCTTTACAAATTCAATCTATTCTCACCGCATTACAGGTTATTTTCAGGATACATGGTCAAAAACAATCGACAGTGCAAATATTTTTATAAATGGAGGAGTACGGGCACAATACTGGGATTTCAATGAGCAACTTGTTTTTTCGCCTCGCTTGGTTATAGCCTTTGAGCCAAATTGGGAAGAAGATTGGCTTTTCAGGCTTTCCGGAGGTGCATATCACCAACCACCGTTTTACAAAGAGGTTTTTGACCGGCATGGAAATAAAAATAAAAATATTAAAGCACAGGAGTCCTACCATATTGTTGGCGGAGCCGATTATAATTTTATGGCGTGGCGCCGGCCTTTTAAGTTTGTGGCCGAAATGTATTACAAGAAACTCAATAATCTGATACCTTATACTGTTGACAATCTCCGCATTATATACGAAGGCGATAACAAGGCGGAGGGATACGCCACAGGGTTGGACCTTAAGATTACGGGTGAGTTTGTAAAGGGCGTTGATTCCTGGTTATCTGTCAGCTTAATGAAAACCCGGGAAGATATTAAAAACGACAGCTATGTAATTGAAGATAATGACGGTAATGCATCAACTGTGCAACCGGGTTACATACCCCGGCCGGCAGATCAAACAGTAACGGTAAACCTCTTTTTTCAGGATTACTTTCCGGGCAACCCAACCTGGAAAATGCACCTCAACCTTGTATATGGTTCAGGCCTACCGTTTGGTCCACCCAATTCACCGCGATATGCAGCTACAGCCCGAATGCCGGATTATCGGCGGGTAGATATTGGAATGTCAAAATCTCTGATATCGTCGCAGCGCACATACAAGAATCCTCGCGGACCAGTAAAGTGGTTTAAAGATTTATGGATTGGAGTTGAAGTTTTTAATTTGTTCGACATCAACAATACAATTTCGTATACCTGGGTGAGAGATGTGTACAATACTGAGTATGCCGTACCCAATTATCTTACAAGCAGGTTATTTAATGTAACGTTAAGTGGTCGTTTCTAAATTTATATAAGTTTCAAATCCTCACCCGCCCGGTTTCTTTTATTAAATTATATTCAAAATCGGCAGATTTATGCTAATTTTGGCACACCAAACCGATTCTATTTAAACGGTTAAAGTATTTTTAATCACAAACCAGTTGCAATGAATGTACTTTTGATAGGATATGGCCGCATGGGAAAAGCTGTTCACGAAATATTCAGGGAACGTGACCATGAAGTGGTGAAAATTATTGACGAGCACAATGCAGAAGAATTAGACCAACTAGACAAAAATGCTGTAGATGTTGCCGTAGAGTTTACGCATCCCGATGCTGGTTTTAACAATGTAATGAAATGTCTTAAAAGTGGTATTCCGGTGGTGACCGGAACTACCGGATGGAATGAAAAATTGCACAAAGCAGAAAAAGCCTGTCAGGAGCACAATACCGCTTTCCTGTATGCCCCTAATTTTAGTTTGGGTGTAAACATGTTATTTGCGATGAATGAAAAACTTGCAAAACTCATGAACAACCAATCACAATATCAGGCTTCTATAAAAGAGATCCATCATATTCACAAAAAAGACAGGCCCAGTGGTACTGCAGTGAATTTAGCAACACAATTAGTAGACCAGGTTGACCGTTACAAAGATTATGTGCTTGATAAAGCCGAAACCGGTTTGTTGCCGGTATACGCTTTCAGAGAAGGGGAGGTATTTGGAGATCATGCAGTGATTTATGATTCCGAAGTGGATACATTGTCTATATCACATCATGCCAAAAGCCGTATGGGCTTTGCCCTTGGTGCGGTTATAGCTGCCCAGTTTGTGCATTCGCGTAAAGGGGTGTTCACCATGAAAGATGTACTTGACATTGAATAAAATACAGAAATATTAATTACACAATAATGAAGAAATTCTGGACAAACAAATGGTTTAAATTTTTACTAACCGCATTAGCCTATATCCTATGGGTAATATGGCTCGATAGCTATTTTTGGTTACTCGGATTACCAGTAATTTATGATATTTATATCTCCAAAAAGGTACATTGGGCCTTTTGGAAGAAAAAAGGCGTTAAAAAACAGAAAAAGATTATTGAATGGGTCGATGCCCTTATTTTCGCCGTTATTGCTGCATCGTTTATCAGGATGTTCTTTATTGAGGCCTTTGTCATTCCAACATCTTCAATGGAAAAGACCATGAGGGTTGGAGATTACTTATTTGTAAGTAAATTTCATTACGGGCCTCGTAAACCAATGACACCAATCTCGTTCCCCTTTGTGCATCATACTATGCCACTTAGCACAAAAACTAAATCATATTTAGATTGGGTACAGTGGGACTATGAGCGCATGCCCGGCCTTCAGGAGGTTGAACGAAATGACATTGTTGTTTTTAATTTCCCTGAGGGTGATACAGTTATTGTAGAACATCAGAACCAGAGCTATTACCAAATTCTTCGTAGCGAAGCTAATGCTATGATGCGTGCAGACCGCACGAAAGGGATTATTAAACATTACAGTTTTTATGAAAACAGGGCCCGAAAGCTCATTCACGAAAACTTTACCATTCATGTACGGCCCGTCGACAAACGTGAGAATTATATTAAACGTTGCGTAGCTATACCGGGTGACGATATTAAGATTATGGCTGGTCAGATGTACGTAAATGGTAAAAAACAAAAGCATTTCGAAGATATGCAATACAAATACTACATCTATACCAATGGAGAACGTATTAACCCCAAAATTCTTCAGAATATGGATGTATCCAACGAAGATATGCAGGTGTCTCAGATAACTTCAGGCAAATATATTCTTCCGTTGACGGATAAAATGGTAAGTAAGCTGCGCAATTTCCAAATTGTAGATTCGGTTGTGCAAGTTATTCATCGTGGTGATGGATCTGATTATATATTTCCACATGACCCTGCATTCCCTTGGACTGAAGATGTTTACGGGCCATTGCATATTCCTGTTGCCGGTGAAACAGTTGAGTTAACCCTACGGGAACTACCAAAATATGAACGCGTAATTGACCTATACGAGGGCAATGATTTGGAAGTAAAAGACAGTACGATTTACATTAATGGTGAACCCGCAGAAACATATACATTTCAACAGAATTATTACTGGATGATGGGAGATAGTCGCCATAACTCACAAGACAGCCGTTATTGGGGATTTGTACCGGAAGATCATATTGTTGGTAAACCCCTGTTTATTTGGTTGTCAATAGATAAGGACGAAAGTCTACTGCAGAAAATTCGCTGGGACAGACTTTTTACTTTAATATAATTTTGAAAGATAAAAGGATTAACTGATGAAGAAAAGAGTAATTGTCATTGCGCTGATTGGCCTTCTTATAGTCGGTTTTATATTTCAGTTTGTGTTAACCTGGCACCGAACCGATGATGAAACCATGGAAGCTACATTAAGTAAAGGGGAGCTGGTTTGGATCAATAAAGCAGCTGTAGGCGCATGGTTTTTAGGTATGAAAATGCCGGGGCTAAGTGCCATTGAAACCAATGATGTGGTGTATTACGCCTATCCCGAAGATTTCGATAACCCTATGTATGAAAAAGAAAGAATGATCTCACGTGTGGCAGGTTGCCCGGGAGATATGCTTAAAATCAGAGGGAAAACGCTGTCTGTTAATAATAAAAAAATACCCTTTCCGCAAGCAACAAAGCTTGGCTATCGTGCCATGTTTAATGAAGGCGTTGATGTACAAAAACTGCTGAGTAAATATGGAATAACCCAGGCAGAAAGTGTGATCGACAGTCTGGGGATTTATGAAGTCCCTTTGACAGAAAAAATGCGGGATTCATTGCGAAAAGATCCGAAGGTAGATTATGTCAGAATGATTAAACAGGTTAGGGGAGGAGCTAACCGGATTTTCCCGAAAAGCCCCTATAGATCATGGTCAGAAGATGACTTTGGCCCTTTAAAAATACCCAGAGTAGGCGATGTTATTCAAATCGATTATCGTAATTATGATATTTATCGCAACATCATAGAAAAATTTGAAGGACATGATGTAATTAGTAGGGAAGGAGAAATGTATATCGATGGCAAAAAATCCAATTCCTATACCATACAAAATGATTATTATTTTGTGCTCGATGATAATCGCGACAGGTTCTTTGATAGTCGTGAATTTGGATTCGTTCCCGAGAATTATATTCTTGGTAAGGTCATTGGCGTAAAATAATGTTTAATATAAAGAACAAACTAAAAAACACAACACTATGAAAAGAGATACTCAGGTATTTGATATTATTGAAAAAGAATACCAACGACAGAAAAACGGTATTGAACTTATTGCTTCAGAAAATTTTGTTAGTGAGCAGGTTATGGAAGCCGCAGGCTCTGTAATGACCAATAAATACGCCGAAGGTTACCCCGGGAAGCGTTATTATGGCGGTTGTCAGCATGTGGACGAAACCGAACAACTGGCTATTGACCGCATTAAAGAAATTTATGGCGCCGAATACGCTAATGTGCAACCTCACTCCGGTGCTCAAGCCAATATGGCCGTGTTTATGACCGTGCTTAACCCCGGCGATACCTTTATGGGACTCGATTTATCACATGGAGGACACCTTTCGCACGGTTCGCCCGTAAATTCTTCAGGTATACTTTACAATGCCATTTCATACAAAGTGCGCGAAGAAGATGGTATGATTGATTATGATGAGATGGAAAAAGTAGCTTTGGCTGAAAAACCTAAAATGATTGTTGGAGGTGCTTCTGCCTATTCGCGCGAGTGGAATTACAAACGTATGCGAGAGATTGCCGATAAAATAGGAGCTATTTTTATAGTAGATATGGCTCACCCTGCCGGACTTATTGCGGCTGGCCTACTGGATAACCCGGTTAAATATGCCCACATTGTAACTTCTACCACCCATAAAACATTGCGCGGACCGCGTGGAGGTATCATCCTTATGGGAGAAGATTTCGAGAATCCATGGGGAAAGAAAACAAAAAAAGGTGTAGTCCGAAAAATGTCAGCCCTGCTTAATTCAGCTATTTTCCCGGGTATTCAGGGAGGACCATTGGAGCACATCATTGCTGCCAAAGCCATTGCTTTTGGCGAAGCTTTAAGACCTGAATACAAAACTTACCAGGAACAGGTAAAAAATAATGCCGCTGTAATGGCCGATGCATTCATGAAAGCCGGATATAAAGTTATTTCTGGTGGTACCGATAATCACTCTATGCTAATAGACCTTAGAACAAAAGCACCCGATATTACCGGTAAGCAGGTAGAAAACATACTGGTTAATGCCGATATCACCATCAATAAAAATATGGTGCCTTTCGATAGCCGTTCACCATTCCAAACATCTGGTTTGAGAGTTGGTACTCCCGCCATCACTACTCGTGGTTTGAAAGAACAGGATATGCCAAAGATTGTGGAATTGATTGACCGTGTCATCATGAATATCGAAGATGAAAACATCATCAACGAAGTTCGCAAAGAAGTGAACAATATGATGAGCGATAGGCCCATGTTTGCATGGTAATTGCATAAACAAAAAGCATAGAAAGGTGTTGCGTTTTTCGCAGCACCTTTTTTGAATATATAAGAACCTTAATTGAATTTATAGATATATGAGTAATCCTTTTTTTTATAAACCCGAAACACCTTATCAAACCCCACCATTCCAAGAAATCGAAATAGCACATTACAAGCCCGCTTTGGAAAAAGCTATTGAACAAGCCAGGCAACAGGTCAATGTGATTGTTGAAAATGAAGACAAACCCGATTTCAAAAATACAATAGAAGCCCTGGAGCAAAGCGGTGAACTGATAGAGCAGGTTGCCGGAATCTTTTTTAATCTCAACGAAGCCGAAACGAATACCGAAATGCAATCTTTGGCACCTGAACTATCAGATTTGATTACCAATTTTGCCAATGAGGTAAATCTAAATACAAAACTCTTCGAAAAAGTAAAATCTGTTCATGATGGCAAGCCCGCCCTAAACAATGAACAGCAAATGCTGCTCGACAATACGTATAAAGGTTTTGTGAAAGGTGGAGCTGACCTGCCGGAGCAAGACAAGGTGCGCTATAGAGAAATAACACGCAGATTGTCGCAGTTATCGCTCAAATTTAATGAAAATGTATTGGCAGAAACCAATGCTTTTGAGCTTCACATAACCGATGAGAAAGATTTGGCTGGCTTACCCGATTATGTAAAAAAAGCTGCACATGAAGAAGCGGAACAGCGAGATAAAAAAGGTTGGGTTTTTACTTTGCATCATCCAAGTTATGTGCCTTTTATGCAGCACGCTGATAACCGGCAGTTGCGAAAAGAAATGTATATAGCTTTTAGCACAAGAGGACACAAAGGAGACGCGTACGATAACAAGGAGATAATAAAAGAAATGGTGAACCTCCGTCTCGAAAAGGCAAAAATGCTGGGATACGAAAATTATGCAGCAATGGTGTTGGAGAACAGAATGGCATTGTCTGTAAAACGGGTAAACGACTTACTCGGTCAGCTTTATGATGCAGGGCACCCGCATGCCGTGGAAGATAAAGAAGCTGTTGAAGCGCTCGCCAAAGAAGATGGACTCAAAGATGACTTGCAACGTTGGGATTGGGGTTATTATTCCGAAAAGCTTCGTAAAAAGAAATTTAACCTGACGGATGAAATGACAAAGCCTTATTTCAATTTGGACAATGTAATTAATGCAGTGTTCGAACTGGCTGGTCAGCTTTACGGCCTTACTTTTAAACCCAATGCTGATATCCCTGTCTACCATAAAGATGTAAAAGCTTATGAGGTCTATGAAGCGAAGAGAAAAAATATTAAAGCCATACTGTACCTCGATTTTCATCCGCGTAAAGGAAAAGGTCAGGGTGCATGGATGACCACTTTTAGAGAACAATCCCGTTTTAATGATGCGTATAAAGCGCCATTTGTTTCTTTGGTAACCAATTTTACCAAACCCACAAGTGATACCCCCGCCTTGCTTACTTTTGATGAGGTTACAACATTTTTGCATGAGTTTGGACATGCCTTGCACGCCATGCTCAGCGATGTGACCTATGAAAGTTTGTCGTGTACAAATGTGTATCGCGATTTTGTAGAACTGCCTTCTCAAATGCATGAGAACTGGGCCTATGAAAAAGAGTGGCTCGATAAATGGGCCCTTCATCATGAAACCGGAGAGAAAATCCCCGATGATTTAATCGAACGCATCCGTAATGCCAAAAATTTCAACAGTGGTTATGCCAACGACCGCCAGGTAAGTTTCGGATGGGTTGATATGGCCTGGCATACGCTTAATAAACCTTTCGATGGTGATGTGGTGAAATTTGAGCGCGCGGTGATGAACAAAGCAGATGTTTTACCCCCTGCAGATGGTACGGCCTTTTGCACAGCGTTTGGCCATATCTTTGGCGGTGGCTATGCCGCAGGTTATTACGGTTACAAGTGGGCTGAAGTGCTCGATGCCGATGCATTTGAACGTTTTCGCGAAAAAGGTATATTTAACAGGGACATAGCCCAGAGTTTTGCAGATAATATCCTCAAAAAAGGCGGAACGGCCCATCCTATGGACCTTTATAAGGCTTTTAGGGGAAAAGAGCCATCGGTTGAACCTCTGCTAAAACGAGAAGGTTTGCTATAGATTTACGATTACTGCTTTACAAGAATTTCTTCGGGAATTCAAAGAAGTCAATTTCTCCACTGTCGGGTTCAAGGTGCCAGGTCTCAACATCGAATTTCAGGCCCAGGCACCCGGCAGTTGGGAAACTTTGATGAAAGTTTTTCGATAATCGAATACAACTTTGCGATATGAAGGGGTTGTGCCCGAATATGATGATGGTCTTTAGATTGTCATCCTGCTCAGCTATATAATCAACTAATTGACCTGTAGTATAGCCCTCGTAAAGAAAATGTTCTCTGATAATATGATTCACGTCATATTCCATCTCTTCTGCAAATATTTTTGCTGTTTCAAAAGCCCGGTAGGCATCTGAGCTAATAAGCAAATCAGCTTTTATGTTGTTTTTAATCAGTACATTAGCAATTAACTTGCTATCTTTTTTTCCTTTTTTTATAAGGCTGCGTTCGAAATCATTACCTGTTTGTTGTTGGTCAGCCTTTCCGTGTCTTACTAATATTAGCCTTTTCATTGATTAATGCCCTCCTGATTTGCTTTTAGATATTGCACAAACTATCTAATTCCCGCTAAATATATGAATTTACCCCTTTTTTTCCAAGTTATTTTTTATAGGCTTAACCAATATTCTTAATGATTGATCACGCGAGAAATAGCTGCTTGCCCAGTTAATGAAAATAAAAAGTCGGTTCTTGACGCCTACTATAGCCATTAAATGTACGAAAATCCAAACCAGCCAGGCAAAAAAACCGCTGAATTTCCACCAGGGTAAGTCTACTACAGCCATATTGCGGCCAATTGTAGCCATTGAACCTTTGTCTTTATATTCAAATTGGGTTGCCTGTTTGGAGTTTAATAAGTTTTTGGCAAGGTTTAATGACTGTTGTATGGCTACCTGCGCCACTTGTGGATGTCCTTTAGGGTATTTCTCAGTGATCATTATTGCCAGGTCTCCCAGTGCGTAGATGTCTTTATGGGCTTTTACCTGATGGTATTGATCCACAATTATTCGGTTTCCGGCACCAATCGCGTTTTTATTTATTCCATTAATTTTTCTGCCCTGAATGCCTGCAGTCCATATCAGATTCTTGGTTTCGAAGCTTTTACCACCTGCCAATGATACTTTCTCGTTATCATAACCCTCTATTTGGCTGTTCAGATACACATCAACTCCGAGTTTTCGCAGAAAGTAAAGAGCCCGTTCACCAGCGTTTTTCGACATGCTAGCCAGTAAGCGACCTGAGGCTTCAAACAGCATAACATTCATTAAACTGAAATCAATTTCAGGATAATCTTTTGGAAGTATGTGGTTGCGCATCTCAGCAATGGCACCTGCAAGTTCTACCCCTGTAGGACCTCCTCCTACAATGGCAATTGAAAGCAATTGATGTTTCTTGGTTATATCGTCTTCGAACATGGCCTGCTCGAAAGATTGTAAAATACGATTGCGCAGGTAAATGGCTTCTGCAGTAGTTTTCATAGATAGGCCATTGTTTTCAATTTGCTTATTGCCAAAGAAGTTTGTGTACGCACCCATAGCAAGTACAAGCTTGTCGTACTTTAAAGTCCCGAAATTTGTTTCAATCGTTTTCTTTTCAGTATCAACAGACTTTAGATTCGTGTTTCTATAGTGAATGTTGCTTTTTTTCTGAAATAGTTTTCTAACCGGGAATGAAATGGAACTGGGCTCCAAACCTGCTGTAGCAACTTGATAAAAAAGTGGTTGAAATTGATGGAAATTTCTTTTATCGAGCAAAACTACCTGATATTTTGACCCTACAAGTTTTCTGGCCAGCTTTAAGCCGGCAAAGCCAACCCCGGCAATCACTATTCGCTCTTTTTTATTATCGGGTATGTTAAATTTCTCCATTGAGTTATCCTTATCTTTTCAGCATTGCTAACAATTATAATCATACAGGGTTCATTCAGAACTTAAAGGATTTATTAATTTTGTGCTATTAATGAAATTAAAAATACCACATATTATAAGTAGTGCCGGCAAGAAAACCACCCTTTTTTTCAAGTGCTTGATTCGAAAAGTTCAAGTTCAAGGTTTGCCCTTTCTAAAAATCAAGAGTCCCGATTCTCGGGATGACTGTTTTCAGAGAGGGCGTAACGTAAAAATTGGACTTTTCGGGCAAGCACTAAGTATTTTGCTTTTGTTTTCAGGATGTATCAATGTTGATAATCCTTCAAATATTCCTGAGGTTCGTTTTGAGACTCATGAAGCATCTTATTGTATAGATAATCTTGGTAATGAAAATAAGTGCATTACCCTATCCTTTAAACTAAAAGATGGCGATGGTAATATGGGACTTTTGGAAAGCGATACCATACCTCCTTTTACCGGAATTTATCAACATAATTTCTATTTTGATATATGGGTCTATAAGAATAATAATTTTGAGCAGTGGAATAACCTTGCAATAAATTATTTTAATATACCATATCTGGTTCCGCAGGGCCAGAACAAAATATTAATTGCTGATGTAGATATTGACTTGTCATTTTCAACCAGCACTTTACCTTATGATACAATGAAAATAAGTTTTTATGTATATGATCGCGACCTGAATCAAAGTAATATAGAAACCACAGATACTATATTTTTTCAACAAAACACGCCTTAACATGTTACATCACACGCAATCTATTTAAGCTTCTGATCTTTCAAAATACAAATATGTCAACTTATGTTTTGAATATGATAAAGTTGTATAGATTGTTGGTACGTAAGATGAAAAAATTATTATCAGGTATTGAAACTTTGTATATCAATTAACTGTTGGTTATATAAAGCTTATAAATAGCAAAAGAATTAATAAAGTATTATAAAACATGCAGGTAAAAAAATTTACATTTAATCCCTGGCAGGAGAATAGTTATTTGCTTTACGATGAAACCGGCGAATGTGCCATGGTAGATATGGGATGCATCAACGACGCTGACTATAATGAATTAGCGGATTTTATTGAAGATAAGGAATTAACCGTAAAGTATATCATCAATACGCATTTGCATATTGACCATGTGTTGGGTAATTATAGGTTAAAGGAAATATATAAAGCTCCTATTTTGGCCCACGAAAATGATGAGTTTTTGCTCGAAAACGCCGAAACTTATGCGAATCAAATTGGATTTAAACTTAAAAATCCACCACCAGCAATCGATAAATATATCGATGAAGGCGAAGATATAAGTATAGGAAACTTTAAGCTGCAATTGTTTCATGTGCCGGGACATACACCAGGTTCGCTCGTTTTTTATAATGCCGAAGAAGGAATTCTTTTGAGTGGCGATGTACTTTTTTATGAGTCGATAGGCCGTACAGATCTTATTTATGGAAATCATGCTGCATTGATTAAGGGTATAATTTCGAAAATTTTAACATTACCAGAAGCTACTGAGGTTTATCCCGGTCACGGTCCTAAAACTTCCATAGCACATGAGAAATGCAGTAATCCTTTCCTGAAACATATGTGTTAGAGAAGTAATATTTGAAGATTAACAGGTTGTTGGGAAAAGTATGTTTTAAACTTTATTCCTGTTAGACTTGTTGTTTGTTGGGATTTGATAATGCTTTAGTTGCGCAGAATGTTTATTCCAACGGCGGTTATTAGACCAGCACCACCACCTAAAAGAGAGGCCTTGATCATGCGAAAAGCCCTTTTTTCTCTGTAGCCATTCTTATAATATTCATTTGCTGAATTAACACCGAATTTTGAAAATAATCCGTATAACCCAATACTAATGGTAGTACCCAATGGCACTAAAGGGGCAGCAAAAAGATCACCTTGTTCCAGGAAACCTGTGCTGCTTGTTGCTACATAGGTGAAAAGGAACGGACCCCAGAAACTACCGGCCTCTTTTCCGTCTATTCGGCCATTCACAAGGTTTTTCATTTGTTCTTTTGAAAGATCGTATTCGCTTTTTGGCTGATAAATAACCGATTTTTTTTCTTTGGTTTCAATAGCATAAACATCATCTAAATCTAAAAAACGGTGCTTACCCTTTTTATTCAGATATTTTAGTTCCTTAAAATCATTTTCTTCTGTTATTGAATATTCAGAAGTCTTAAAAATATCACCTCTTATCGTCGTAATTGTATTTTGCGACATAAGCCCGGAACCCCCGAAGCATAAACTTATAGCAGTTAATATAACCAATAATTTATTCATCATAGTAATATTTTTCAATTGAGTGATAAACATAAGAAAATTTCAAGACTTTTTCTTTATCAGGTAAATCTTCTTTCTAACTTTGAGGTGTTTTATCACAATTTTTGTAGTATAATTACTAAATAAACAAACACAAGATGAAGTTAATAGATAAATTTCAACTCCGACACATAGGTCCCAGACCCGAAGAAATTGGAACTATGCTCGACAAAATAGGCGTCGGTTCCATTAATGAGTTAATGGATCAGGCCGTGCCTACATCCATTCGTTCAAAAAAACCATTAAACCTTTCAGCACCGATGAGCGAACAGCAATATGCTGATTATATCAGTAAAATTGCAAAAAAAAATAAGGTTTACCGCTCATTCATAGGCATGGGTTATTATGAGACTGTTATGCCTGCCGTTATTCGCCGTAATATTCTTGAGAATCCGGGTTGGTATACTTCTTACACTCCCTATCAGGCGGAGATCTCTCAGGGACGGTTAGAAGCTTTACTTAATTTTCAGACTGTAGTGAGTGAGCTTACCAGTTTGCCAATTGCCAATGCATCGTTACTTGACGAGGCTACAGCGGCATCTGAAGCTATGATTATGATGCACAGCAAGCGTGCCCGTAAATTTAAAAAAGGCGGTGATACCCTTTTTGTTGATGAGGATGTATTTCCGCAAACAAAGGCAGTTCTCGAGACAAAAGCCGAACCGCTGGGTATTGAAATTAAGTACGGAAAATACGATGAAATAAAATTAGATGACCAAACATTTGGCGCGATATTGCAATATCCGGCTGCCAGTGGTGAGGTAAATGATTATCGTAAATTTGTTGAACATGCCAATGAAAATGAAACCATGGTAGCTGTAGCTGCCGATATACTTTCACTGGCAATTTTAACTCCCCCCGGAGAATGGGGCGCTGATATTGCCTTTGGTTCTACCCAACGTTTCGGAATTTCGATGGGTTATGGTGGCCCGCATGCTGCTTATTTTGCAACTACCGAAAAAATGAAGCGCGCGCTGCCAGGTCGAATTATCGGAGTATCAAAAGACCGGCACGAGAATGTGGCCCTTCGCATGGCATTACAGACACGCGAACAACACATAAAACGGGAACGCGCTACATCAAATATTTGTACTGCACAGGCTTTGCTCGCCACAATGGCCGGAATGTATGCCGTATATCACGGCCCGCAGGGACTTAAAGACACTGCACGCCACGTGCACAGCATGGCGGCAACCCTCGAACAGCAATTGCTTAAATTAGGTTACAGTCAATTAAATAATGGCTTTTTTGATACCTTACTGGTAGAGCTGCCCGATAATATTAAGAGCTGTGATATTCAATCGTTAGCGCTTAGTAAAGAAATAAACTTTTTCTATTATGATGCCAAACATGTAGGTATTGCCTTGAATGAGACTACTGAGATTAATGATGTAATGGATATTCTGGATGTTTTTGCCAGAGTAGCCAACAAAGAGGTTGAGCCACAGGTGGTAGAAATTAAAGCCAGGCGCTTCGATACTTCCTTGCTGAGGTCGTCTAAATATTTGCAGGAGAAAGTTTTTAATTCTTATCACAGCGAGACCGAGATGATGCGTTACATCAAACGCCTTGAAAAACGCGACATCGCCCTAAACCACTCCATGATATCATTGGGTTCATGTACCATGAAACTCAATCCTGCCAATTCATTGTTTGCCATTACATGGCCCGAATTTGCCAATATGCACCCCTTTGCTCCGGCAGATCAGGCAGAAGGCTATAAAGAACTTATTGATGAACTGGAAAGCGACCTGGCTGAGATTACAGGTTTTGAAGCTTGTTCATTGCAGCCAAATTCTGGTGCTGCCGGCGAATATTCCGGACTGATGGTTATACGTGAATACCATAAGGATAAAGGTGATCATGATCGTAATGTGGTGATTGTTCCATCATCTGCCCACGGAACTAATCCTGCAAGTGGAATTATGGCCGGAATGAAAGTGGTTGTAGTGGATTGTGACGAAAGCGGTAATGTGGATGTGGATGACCTGAAGTCCAAATCTGAAGAATATAAAGATACGCTTGCCGCTTTCATGATTACATATCCTTCCACACACGGTGTTTTTGAAAGCCGCATACGCGAAATGAATCAAATTATTCACGATAATGGCGGCCTTGTGTATATGGATGGAGCCAATATGAATGCCCAGGTTGGATTGACAAGTCCGGGCATTATTGGTGCCGATGTGTGTCACCTGAATTTACATAAAACTTTTGCCATTCCACACGGTGGAGGAGGACCCGGTGTAGGACCAATATGTGTGAATGATAAGCTGGTTCCATATCTGCCCTCAAATCCGGTGTTAAAAACCGGTGGTGAAAAACCACTTAAAGCAGTAGCATCAGCTCCATATGGCAGTGCTTCTATTTTACCCATTACACATGCATACTTAAAAATGTTGGGAACTGAGGGGTTACTGGAGGTAACAAGAATGTCTATTGTGAATGCCAATTACCTTGTAGCAGCTCTTAAAGGTTATTACGAAGTACTTTATACGGGTGAAACAGGTCGTTGTGCACACGAAATGATTCTCGAGTGTCGCAATTTCCGCCAGGAATATGGCGTAGATGCTACTGATATTGCCAAACGGTTAATCGATTATGGATTCCATGCGCCAACTTTATCGTTCCCCGTGCATGATACATTAATGGTTGAACCAACCGAAAGCGAATCAGTACAGGAACTTGACCGGTTTGTGGAGGCTATGATTTCTATCAAAAAAGAAATGGAAGATATAAAAGCCGGAAAAGTCGATAATGAAGATAATCTTTTGAAAATGGCTCCACATACTGCCGGGGAAGTTACAGCAGATGAATGGAACCATCCTTACAAACGTTCACAAGCTGCTTACCCATTGGAGTACATACGAATTAATAAATTTTGGCCGCACATCGCTCGTGTCGACGATGGATACGGCGATCGCAATTTGGTTTGTACATGTGCACCTATCAGCGAATATCAATAAAACTGATATAGAGATAACCCAAAAGATCGTCGTTTCGGCGGTCTTTTTTTTTGTGAATAAAGGTTTTTCGAAATATTTAATTCGAAATTTTGTAATTTTAACCTATCCCGAAAAATTAGCATATCGGTATGACTTAAAAGATAATTTGGTTGACTTCAACCGGCAATTAAAATTGTTGTAGATTCTAGAGTTTGCAGGGAGGTAGTTCATTTATAATTTCAAAAATAATACAATGACTGTAAGTATTTATCAGGTTTTTACCCGTTTATTCAGAAATGATAGTGGCCAAAATGTTTATAATGGTGATCTGGATACGAATGGCTCATCTAAATTTAATCATTTTACTAATGAAGCTTTACGTGAAATAAAAAATATGGGTTTTACTCATATCTGGTTTACTGGTGTAATAAGGCACGCTACATTTACAAGTTTCCCTGATGCAGGTCTGGAAGCCGATCATCCAGCAATAGTAAAGGGAAAAGCGGGTTCTCCATATGCAGTGAAGGATTTTTTTGATGTAGCACCCGACCTTGCTGAGGATATAACTAACCGAATGCAGGAATTTGAAGCATTGGTCAAGCGGTGTCATCAGCAAAACCTTAAAGTGATTATCGACTTTGTTCCAAACCATGTTTGCCGCCAATATCAATCTTTACAAAAGCCGGATGGTATTCCCGCTCTTGGAGAAAATGACGATACTTCAATGAGTTTTTCTCCGGCCAATAATTTTTACTATATCCCCGGAGCGCCATTTAAAATACCTGAAGGCATAGATACAGAAGGCCTCCCGCCTTATTATGAAATGCCAGCCAAAGCTACCGGAAATAATGTTTTTGCGGCTCAACCCTCCAGAACAGACTGGTACGAAACCGTTAAATTAAATTATGGTGTTGATTTTCAGGACGATAATAAAGAATATTTTGTTCCCGAACCTCAGACCTGGCAGAGAATGTACGAAGTGTTGGAGTTCTGGGCAGGAAGGGGAATTGATGGTTTCAGAATAGATATGGCAGAGATGATTCCGGTTGATTTTTGGGAATGGGCCGTTCCCAGGGTAAGGGAAAAATTCCCGGACATGCTGTTTATCGCAGAAATTTACAAACCGCACGAATATAAGAAATACATTGAACGGGGTCATTTTGATTGGTTATACGATAAAGAGCAGTTTTATAATACCGTACGCGCTGTAATTGAGGGTAAAACACCTGCAGCAGCTATCTCTGATATTTGGAAAGCTCAGGAGGGGATAGAAAAGTATATGCTTAGGTTTCTTGAGAATCATGATGAACAGCGCATAGCATCTGAGTTTTTCATTGGCGACCCTGAAAAAGCAATCCCCGCAATGGTACTTACCACAACCATGCATACAGGCCCGGTTATGGTTTATTTTGGACAGGAGATGGGGGAGCGCGGAATGGACAAGGAGGGTTTTAGCGGTAGAGATGGGAAAACCACCATTTTCGATTATTGGCGGGTTGAGCATTTTCAAAAGTGGGTTAACGGGGGTAAATTTGATGGTGAAGAGCTCGATGAAAATTCACGAAATTTGCGTGCAGCGTATATTAAGCTGCTCAAATATCGCGAAAACAGTAAGGTGATTCAAACCGGTGGTTTTTATGATTTGATGTGGGCCAATCAACACCTCGACACGAACTACATATATGCTTTTATGCGTCATACGAATGGTCAGGTGCTCCTTGTATTACTAAACTTCGATGTGGATAAGGAGAAAGACTTTACACTTAAGATCCCATCACATGCTGTGAACCATGTTGGGCTGAATGCCAATAACCAGCTCGATGCCAAAATAGTTTATGGAAACACAAGTAACAACAGGTTTGTGTGCAATGGTGAGCAAGATTTGGTAGCAGATTTTTCACTTTCGCCCCATACCGGCTTTATATTTGAATTAAAGTGAAATAAGTGAGAGACTTGTTGATTATAAAACCATTACTTTCCTATAAGCTGCTTAGTAAGTAATTTAATAGCCAGGTAATGACCAAATTAGTATGATGTATCAGAATTTAAAAATGAAGCAGCCCGGAAAATCATCTCGAATATTTTCTTTATAACGTTCTGCTTTAATTCGGTTGTCAAATTGTCCGGCAACAATACGATATACTTTCATTCCATCGACAGTAGTAACTTGTATGGTGATATCTTCACTAAGTTTCGACTGTATGTGCTGCACGCGTTCGAGTAAGTTTACCATTTCTTTATAACTCGCCAGCTGTACGCCATAACCAATTGGACGTTTGCTTTTTACACTTAAGTTATAAAACCTGGGTTTAAACTGTTCCGGTTTACCATCTTTACCACGTGTTTTAAGTTTTCCTGTCCCAGCTTCTTCTACCACGGCTTTTCCGGAATTGTCTTTTTGCGGCCGGTCCAATACTTCAAGCTTTACATTACATACCCCCTCTTTGATGAAGTCCAGATTTCGTGCAGCTGATTTGCTTAAATCAATTACCCGGTCCTTTGCAAATGGTCCACGGTCATTGACCCGTACCACCACAGTTTGGTTGTTGCTCAAATTTGTAACGCGTATACGGGTGTTAAATGGCAGCGTACGATGCGCAGCTGTAAGTTTTGAGTGCCAGTATTTTTCACCTGATGCTGTAGTTCTGCCTTCAAACTTGTCGGCATAAAATGAAGCTTTGCCATATTGAATGTCTTTTTGTGCATGCAGTGCAAAGGCAGTCAGTAGCATTAATACAACTATGGAATATTTTTTCATGTTTTCTAAAGTTATGTTAAGTCACGTCATCAAGATGTTTTTTCTTTGCATTGAGTATGCTGGCGTTAAGCTCAAAACCTACCAGAAGCACCAATGCATTAATATAAAACCATAAAAGTAAAATAATTAATGTTCCTATGGAACCATAAAGTGTGTTATATCGACTAAAATTGTTGATGTAAAATGAAAATCCTATGGATGACAAGATTCCAAGTATGGTAGCCAGTGTGTTGCCGGGACTGAAGAATTTAAATTCTGCATGGCGCGAAGGGGCAAGATAATAGAGAAATGAAACTGCGAAGTAGAATAGTGCAATGATGACAACCCAACGACCAAAAAGTAACATATATATGGTGAATTCATCCTGCAGAATGTTTGTAGCTACTAAAAAGTTAATAATTTTTTCACTGAAAATAATTAGTCCAATGGCAACAGACAATAACAGGCTGAGCAGGATGCCAATTAACAAAGAAATAGCTCTTCTTTCAAACCAGTTCCGGGTTTCGAAGCTATTCACGGTTTCATTAAAAGCGCTAATAAGCGTATTTACTCCATTTGTGCTGAATATCAGTGCTGCAGCAAAACCTATCGAAAGCAAATCACCCCGCTTATTATTGGCGATATCTACTATGGTATTTTCTACCAGATTAAATATTTTTTGAGGCATCACATCACGCATCAAAGCCATGAGTTCTATTTGGAAATCTTCTATTGGAATATATGGAATAAGTGTAAATAAAAATAAAATTGTTGGAAACACTGCAAGGAAGAAACTATAGGCCACTGCTCCTGCTCTTATATCGACAGCTCCCTGGGTTATAGCCTGAAAGAAATGTTTGGCCACCTTGAGCAAACTCAAACCTGCAAAACCGGGTAAAACTATAGCATCAGCTATCTGAGCCAGTCTGTCTGCTGCTTTTTGTATGCGGGCTTTCCATTGTTTCACTTGTAAAATATTTAATCAATTAGTTTTGTGTAATATTCAGAGAGATTTACATTGCTTTTCTGTATTCCATCCTTTAGTTTGCATGTATGTAATCGTTTAGTTTTATTACTACAAAACCTATATCGTTATATTGCCTTTAGACTCATATCAAGGCTGTTAATTTGATGTGTTAAAGCGCCTACAGAAATAAAATCCACGCCACATTCGGCATAAGGTCGCACTGTATCCAGATTAATGCCTCCGGACGATTCTGTTTCGCATTGTTTGTCGATTAATTCTACCGCTTCACGGGTTTCTTTATAGTTAAAATTATCGAGCATTATGCGGTTTGCTTTTTCTGTTTGCAGTATTTGTTTTACTTCCTCCATGTTGCGGGCTTCCACTTCAATCGGAATATCGAGTTTGTGCATTTTTTGATAAGCAACTGCGCGTTCAATGGCAGGAGCTATTCCGCCGGCATAGTCCACGTGATTGTCTTTTATCATCATCATGTCGTAAAGACCTATGCGGTGATTATACCCGCCTCCAATGCGTACTGCCTCTTTTTCAAAATGCCGTAAACCCGGTGTTGTTTTTCTTGTGTCTAGTATTTTGGTATCCAAATCATTAATTCTGGATACATATTCAGCCGTAAGCGATGCAATGCCACTCATTCTTTGCATGAAATTAAGAACAAGCCGCTCTGCCTGCAGTAATTTTTGCGTATTACCTTCAATAATGAAGGCTATGTCTCCGGGGTTTATACTATCGCCATCTTTCTTGAGCCATTCTATTTGTGCATCGGGCATCAGTTTGTCGAATATTGTTTTTGCCACATCCATTCCGGCAAGAATACCGGTGGCCTTAATCCGAAGTTCTGCTTTATTTGTAGCATCTTTGGGAATACATGCAAGGGAAGTGTGGTCGCCGGTGCCTTCATCTTCTCTAATGGCAAGGTCTATAAGTGTTTCTTTATGTAAGTTATTCATTTTCAATTCTTAGTTGGTGTATTCGAATTACAATATCAGCTTTTTTTAATAATAGAATCATTTTAAAGTTGCCATTTTGTGTTTTCAGTGTTCCAATAATGTAGCTTGTATTTGTTTTTCCCCCCTGATGATTAATAAAAAAAGATTTTGGTTTGTGTGATCTGAAAAACTTCTGTAAAACTATTTCTGCCTGGCGCGAACTATAAATGTGTTCTTCGCCTTCAATCGCCATTTCCAGGTTTTCATTAAAGAACCGGGCTACAATACTTGCATCACCTTTTTTGATGCCAAGTTCAAGTTTATCAGGTATTTCAATCGTTGATTGGCTGAACAGGTGCAATGCTGATAAAAGAAGGATGGCGATGCTAATTTGTTTGAGCATAATAATCTTACTTAATGATTTAATGTGGCTAAATTAATGCAATCGGTTTGTTTTTGCAATTATAAAAACTTATGATACCTAAATTCCACAAGCATGCCTTAATTTGTGATTTTTTTGCTTGTAGATTTTGGGAGATGCTTTATCTGAAGCTGTGAATTGCAATTCATTGGTGTTTGGCATGTTTGTTGGTTTTATTTTTGCTAAATTGGTGCTAAAATTAAAAAAAACAGGCCTTGAAAGTTACATTAGTTTGGATCGGAAAGTCAGCAGGTAGTTATATCACCGAAGGAATAGCGGAATTTCAGAAACGGATAAATCGTTATCATAGTTTGGAAATTGAAGAAATTCCCCACGTAAAAAAAGGAGAACGCCTGAACCCTAAAGAGCTGAAAAAAAAAGAGGCCGATTTATTATTTAAGCGCTTAAGTGCTGACGATTACATAGTGTTGCTTGATGAAAGCGGCAAGCAATTTACAAGTAAGGCATTTGCAGTTTTTTTACAAAAACAGATGCTTAATGCTGTAAAACGCCTTGTATTTGTTGTTGGAGGAGCTTATGGATTTGATCAGAGTGTGTATGAAAGGGCGCATATGAAACTGGCACTATCGCCAATGACTTTTTCTCATCAATTAATCAGGGTCGTGTTTCTTGAGCAATTATACAGAGCCAATACGATCATTCGTAATGAACCTTATCATAATGAATAAACGCCGGATATGCTAATATTCAGAACAAAAATACTTCATGCTTTTATTGTTTTTGTTGTATTGGCAGCACTGGCTTACAGCCTGTCTTTTTTTACTACTTTCGATGGCAACAATATGGTCGATACGGATCATATTGAACAGGTTATTAGCAAAAAACAACAAAAAACATTAGAAACATTACAACAAGTTGCAGCACAAATCGAGACCAATGGATTTGACTGGTACCTGAAGTATAAAACAAAGGCATTGCAAGACTTGCACAAACGTGAAGGTATAGCTGTTGTAATTTATAAAAGCTGGTTTTTACGGTTTTGGCCTGATAATACGGTGGTAGTACCGGAAGTTTATGGTTTAAATATTTTCGAGAAATCTTTTATTAAGCTGGGCAATAAATATTATGTGCCTGTGCATTATCGCCTACCCGATATTGACCTGGTAGGTCTTATTTATATAAAAAGTAAATTTGACTCGTCGAGTGAGATGGTTGACGACAATTTTAATTCTGATTTTTATTTATCATCCGACATACAAATAGTACAAGACCCGCTGAAAGAACCCAGGGTGTTCGACCACAATGATAACTATCTTTTTTCGCTTAAAATTGAAAGTAAATCCATCCAGAATAGTGCATACAGTTGGTTGATTTTTCTTTTTTTTACCGGAGCTCTTTTCGCGTTTTTTCGCTTGTTTATTCTGCTGTTCCGCTATAAAAAATACGATTCCAACTATTATCCTTCTCTTATTTTCTCTCTGGTATTTATTGTGATTTTGCGCATGGTCATGGTCAAATACCAGTTTCCGTCTTTTTTGTACAATTTTGAACTTTTTAGTCCAAAATTATATGCCAGTAACTGGCTCGCCCCTTCTTTGGGTGATTTAATTCTTAATACCCTATTTGCATTATTTGTATTTTACTTTGCACATTATACAATAGACCTCTCCAAGATTCTGAGTCTAAGAAATAACAAAACAGTGTATGGTTACCTGTTTCTTTTTATTGTTTTAACAGGGGCTTTTATTATTCAGCTTAACAATTTGCTTAGTACAATTATACGCGATTCAACCATTGAGTTTCAGCCTTATAAGGTGTTTAATTTATCAGGTTTCACCCTGCTTGCATTTCTTACAATTATCATTAATATCATAACCTTTTTAATATTCGTTGATTGGGGTATACAGTATTTTAGAAAGTTTCTGAAAATAAAACCGGCAGTATGGCTTATTAACGGTAGCTTGTTGATAATCTTATTTTTGGGTTTTTTATTTGTGTCTGGCCTAAGTTGGCTGAGCATTGCTTTTTATTTGGTTTTAGTTAATTTAATGTTGTATTATCGCTGGTATAAAAAGTTTAAATACAGCTTTATTCTAATTTTTGCTGCTGCATCAGCATTGTATCTTACACATGTAATCGATGTGCAACATAATGAAAAGCAGTTTGGCCGAATGAAATTGCTGGCAGTAAACCTTTCACTTTCGCAAGATTTTTATGCGCAAATGCGTTTTGAGGAAATTAGTGAAGATATTCCGGCAGACCCTTATGTAGATACCTTATTGGCTGCTAAAACCGTCAATCAGGATGAACTCTATCAGTATCTGAAAAGGACCTATTACAGTAATTATCTTGCCCGTTATGAAATGCAGCTTGATGTTTGTCACGATACAGACAGTGTTTTCGTAGAGGAATCGCCTGTACAGTGGCAGCACTGTAGGCAATACAATCACCGGCTGGCGCTCGAAGAAGGAGAGCCTGTTTTTAAGTCTAATTATTTCTTTATGGGAGAGGAAGATAGCCGACTTCAATATATGGGTTTGCACGATATACTTGTTTCTGATGGTACGCACGTTACCCTAATTATTAAACTAAAGGCTAAAATCGTAAAGTATAATCCGGGGTTTACGCAGTTACTTGATAAATATCGAAATGTTGGCTCCTCTCTGCTTGGAACCTATTCTTATGCCCGTTATCAGCAGAACCGGTTGGTTTCTAAATATGGAGATTGCCCATATAGCCTTGTAGGCGATCCTTATGACAAAAGTGATAAGGAGTATTCACGTATTTGTAATTTGGATTTTTGCCATCTTGTTTATAAGGATTCACCCGAAAATGTTATTGTGGTCAGTTATCCCACAGTGTCGTTTTTTCAAATCTTAATTAACTTTTCTTATTTGTTTGTTTTTGTGTTCCTGCTCATCTCCATTTTGGCGCTTTATTATACTTATCAGCGAAAAGGGATTGTGGTCACTAACAGTATCCGAAATCGTATCCAATTTTCAATGATTGGACTATTGTTAATATCACTGATTTTCATTGGTGCTGTGTCGGTTTATTATATTAGCCAGGGTTATGAGAAAAAAAATATGCAGGTAATTAATGAAAAATTACATTCTGTACTTACGGAGATGCAAACACAATTTGCCAACAATAAATCTATGGAACAATTAGATGTGGATTATCTGAATTTTTTGATGCAAAAATATGCAGATGTTTACAATTCCGATATTTCTGTATTTGATATGAATGGGAACCTCGTATCTACCTCCAGACCGGAAGTATTTAAACAGGATTTTTTAAGTCGTAAAATGGATTTTAGTGCATTCAGAGCCTTAAAGCACGAACACCGATTTAAGGTAATTCAGCAAGAGCAAATTGGCAAGTTAGTTTATTACAGCGCTTACGTACCACTGGTAAATAAGGACAATAAGATGTTGGGTTTTATTAACCTGCCGTTTTTTAGCAATGAAGATTTATTGACGGAAGATATTTCGAGTATCATCGTAACATTTGTAAATGTTTATGTGTTATTGATTCTTTTAACCATCACTATTGCCGTTTTTATATCTAATAACGTAACCCGACCCTTGCAAATGCTGAGACAAAAAATGCGTGAGGTGGACCTGAAAAAGCATAACGAACCCATCGACCTTAAGACCGATGATGAAGTAGGAGATTTAGTACACGAATATAATCATATGGTTTCGGAGCTCACCCGGAGTGTAGAGCTATTGGCCCGGCAGGAGCGAGAAACAGCATGGCGAAGTATGGCACGACAGGTAGCCCATGAAATAAAAAATCCACTAACACCAATGAAGCTGAGTGTTCAGCTCATGCTCAGGGCCTGGCAGGAAAAAGCACCCGACTTTGAACAGCGTTTGGTGAAAGTGAGTAACACCTTGATTTATCAAATAGAGACCTTATCAAACATAGCAACAGAATTTTCTACATTTGCACGTATGCCTAATGAGCAAATTGAAAAAGTGGAAATCAACTCCATAATTAAATCGGCTAGTGACCTTTATGACGAATACAAAGACATTGAGATTGAAATAGATTTGGACCAGTCTCGAAATTTCAATGTTATGGCCGATAAAAGCAGGCTTTTGCGTATGTTCAATAACCTGATTAAAAATGCGGCCCAGGCTATTCCTAAAGGACGTAAAGGCTTGGTTACTATGTCGTCGCAACAGGTTGGCGATATGGTGATGATTAAAGTAACAGACAATGGCGATGGTATTCCCGAAGAGATACGCGGTAAACTTTTTCAGCCCAATTTTACAACTAAAACCAGAGGTATGGGGCTTGGACTGGCAATGGTTAAAAACATTGTAGAAGGTTTTGGTGGCAAAATTTGGTTCGATACGGAAACCGCGCAGGGCACCACTTTCTTTATTCAGCTGCCGCTTGTATAACCTTGTTTTTTTAAGTTTATGAAGAAAATAATTTACATATTGCTCTATCCGTTTCGTTTGCTTTTAAAAGGCCTGATTTTATTGATTGTCTATTTTTACCGTTATGCCATCAGTCCTATGACACCCGCTTCGTGCCGGCATTTTCCTACTTGTTCCGAATACATGGTTGAAGCCATAAGGATACACGGCCCTTTCAAAGGGTTGTGGTTGGGGCTAAAGCGGCTCTCCAAATGTCATCCATGGGGCAGCCATGGTTATGATCCGGTTCCTCCGCCCAAACCTGCTACCCATAACTATTACAAAAAAATGGATACCCGAAAATATCGTTGGCCATGGAAATGGTTTAGCTGATTTGTTTTTGTAGAAATGAACGATTTTGGATGCAAAAAAAACCTTTTATCGGTTTATTGTTATATGCGATTCCTGCTTCGACAAGCTCGGCTGGCGCCGGAATCGAAAATGCGTTATACGTATGTTTTTCTACAGATATGTGATGCCTCCGGCATCATTATTCAATAATCTAAAATGCAATTTCACCGGGGAGGTTTATTTCACCTGACATGATTTTTTCATTAACCCCGGAGGGGTTACCTGTCTGTAGAAAAATAATTACGCAGCCCAGGGCGACTCCGGAGGAGTCGAATATTGTTTCGTTAAAAGAAAGGCACAGCGTTTTTGGCAATGATGAGATTTATATCTATCAATATTTCAAAAAAATATTAGATATGCGATTCCTGCTTCGACTCAGCTGGCGCCGGAATCGAAAATGCGTTATACGTATGTTTTTCTAAAGATATGTGATGCCTCCGGCATCATTATTCAATAATCTAAAATGCAATTTCACCGGGGAGGTTTATTTTACCTGACATGTTTTTTTATTAACCCCGGAGGGGTTACCTGTCTGTAGAAAAATAATTACGCAGCGCAGGGCGACTCCGTAGGAGTCGAATATTTCAATTTATTCCAGCCAATCAAAAAGGTATTCATTTTTGAATTCAATATTAAAGGCTTTCAATAAGGCTTTATATTCCTCTTCAAAAGATTTCGTTTTGTGATGTTGTTTTTGATTTTCAATATATTTTGCGACTTGAGGTATTTGGGATTGACTGTAAGAAAATGCACCAAACCCTTCCTGCCAGTTAAACAGATATGGACAAAAACGCTTTTCCCGTATAAAATTCGTACTCGATTTTTTAATTTCACGCACTAAATCAGATAAGCGACAAGAGGGAGACATTCCGATAAAGAAATGTATATGATTGTTTGTCCCATTAATAGCAATCATTTTTTGTTCATTATTTTGAGCAATACCTGTTATATATTTAAACAATTCGTTTTCCCATTCTGGTTTTATTAATGCATGACGGTTGCGGACCGCAAAAACAACTTGTATGTAAATTTGTGAATAGGTGTCTGCCATGGCTTTTTCTTGCAATATAATTAAAATTTGGGTGTTATATGCGATTCCTCCGGAATCGAAAATGCGTTATACGTATGTTTTTCTACAGATATGTGATGCCTCCGGCATCAGGAATTGTTTATGTTATAGGGAGTGGTTTGTTTCATATATTAATTTCGCACAAAATTTGAATAAAAAGGAATAACCCCGGAGGGGTTACATATCTATAGAAGAAGAATTACGCAGCGCAAGACGACTCCGGAGGAGTCGAATATTGTTGCGCATTTTCATAAGCGATGCCTATCTTTTTGCCATCAGGAATTACATACATGTTTTATCCCCGCCCATGCGGGTGATATTCAATGAGGGTTTCTTTGAGGTAGTGGCGGTCGATGTGGGTATAAATTTCAGTGGTCAGGATGGATTTATGGCCTAACATCTCCTGCACTACGCGCAAATCAGCGCCGTTTTCAACCATGTGTGTGGCAAAACTATGCCGGAACGTGTGCGGACTGATATTTTTGTTAATTCCCGCTGCTTGCACCAATTGTTTGATCATGGTAAATACCATGACGCGTGTCAGGTGTTTGCCTCGGCGGTTCAGGAATACGTAATCTTCCTCGTTTTTTTGAGGTGCTACATGCACACGTTCGTATCGCACATAAGTATTGATTTCTTTCATGGCAGTTTCTCCTATGGGCACCAGACGCTCACTGTTACCTTTACCGATTACACGTATGAACCCTTCGCTGAAATGCAGGTTGCTCAATTGAAGTTCTGTGAGCTCAGATACACGCAAGCCACAGCCATAAAGTGTTTCTATAATGGCCCGGTTGCGCTGACTTTGAGGTTTGCTCATATCAATCACTTCCACGATGGCATCTATTTCTTCCAAACTAAGCACGACAGGGAGTTTTCGTTTTGTTCGAGGTGTTTCCAACAATTGCGCCGGGTTAACCTTTATGATTTCTTCTAGTTTCAGAAACCTGAAATATGCTTTTATACCTGATAAAATGCGGGCCTGTGAGGTGGGAGAGAGGCCGATATCGTGTATCCAATGCAAAAATTCCCGCAATGTTTTTATATCTGTAGATTCTGGTTTTAGTTTACCGGTGTGTTCATTAGAGAATTGTGCCAGCTTGAGCAGGTCATGCATATAAGCATTGATGGTATTGTCTGATAAACCTTTTTCAATTTGCAACCATGCCCGAAAAGCATCTGCGTGTGGTATATTTTGAACCGGAACATCCATAGTGTAAAAATACCAATTCTCCTTTGAATAATTGAATGCAATTTGGGTTTAGAATTATGAGTCGAGTATAAAAAGCTAAATTTTTGTCAAAATCAAGGCGAAGGGAATTTTTGGAGCGGAGTTAACTAATTGTTAATGAGCATTCAAAAAATTCTTGACAACGAAGAATTTGGCAACAAAGAACCTTTTTATACCGCACTCAATTATATAAAAGCATAATGACTTTCCTGTTAAGTCTTTACTGCTGCGTTTATCCGTAAGAATATCAATCGATTCGGCTGTGATGAAACTAATTTGATTTTTTTGCTCCTGCGCAAATTCATTTATTATCTTTGATACTCAATTTAATAGATGGCGAATGGGCATTTCACGCGCGTGAGATGTTTAAAAATGATTTTTTATCTTTAACCAATATTTCGTAATCTTGTAAATAATTTGTTAATATGGCCATTTATGGCTGCTAAATTACACGACAGGTTGTGATTTAATGTTAAACCAAAATTTGTTCTTATGTCATTAAAACAAAAGACGAAAGAGCTTTTAAAAAGAAGAGCCATTGCAGAGCAGGGAGGTGGCGACAAGGCGATTCAGAAGCAAACTGCAATGGGTAAGATGACTGCCCGTGAGCGTATACTTGCTCTTCTTGATAAAGACTCCTTCCATGAGTATGATCTTTTCGTAGAGCATGATGCCCGCGATTTCAACATGGAAAAGAAGATACTACATGGGGATGGCGTGATTACCGGTACAGGTACCATTTATGGTTCGCCAGTATGTGTTTTCGCACAGGATTTTACTGTGGCCGGTGGTTCACTTGGTGTAATGCATGCCCGCAAAATCACCAAAATTATGGATCACTCGCTCAAAATGCGTGTACCTTTAATTGGTATCAACGATTCCGGTGGTGCTCGAATCCAGGAAGGTGTTAACTCTTTGGCTGGTTATGGAGAAATTTTCTTCAGAAATACCCTCGCTTCCGGCGTTATTCCCCAAATTTCAGTAATCCTCGGACCTTGCGCAGGTGGGGCCGTTTATTCTCCTGCATTAACAGACTTTGTTTTTGTGGTGGATCAAATCTCCAAAATGTTCATTACTGGTCCTGAGGTTATTAAAACAGTACTGGGAGAAGAAATTACCATGGAAGAACTTGGTGGTGCATTGGTGCAAGCCGAGAAAACAGGTAATGCGCACTTTTATGCCAAGAATGAGCTGGAGTGTTTCGATCAAATTAAGAAACTCATCACATTTATTCCATGGCATAATGGCCAAAAAGCACGTGCATTCCCACCAAAAGAGCCACGGAAAGAGTTTAAAATTGAGGATATTGTCCCCAGCGATCCCAAGAAACCTTACGATGTGCGTGATGTCATCCGTGCATTGGTCGATGACTCTGACTTTTTTGAAGTTCAGGAGCGTTTTGCAGCCAATATTGTAATTGGATTTGGCCGTATTAACGGTGAAACAGTTGGCTTTGTGGCCAACCAACCATTGGTGTTGGCCGGTGTATTAGATACCGACTCTTCAGATAAAGCCGCCCGTTTTATTCGCTATTGTGATGCATTTAATGTACCGGTGGTAACGCTTGAAGACCTGCCCGGATACTTACCCGGAGTTGACCAGGAGCATGCCGGTGTAATTCGACACGGTGCCAAGGTGCTTTATGCCTATAGTGAAGCTACAGTGCCAAAAATTACCATTATTTTGCGTAAAGCGTATGGCGGAGGTTATATTGCTATGAATTCACGTCACTTGCGCGCCGATTTTGTATTTGCATGGCCTACAGCAGAAATTGCTGTGATGGGACCGGAAGGTGCTGCCAATATTATTTTCCGTAAGGAAATTAAAGAAGCAGATGATCCGGAAGCTATGCGCAAGCAAAAAGTGAAAGAATATAAAGAAAAGTTTGCCAACCCATACGTTGCTGCGGCAAAAGGGTATATCGACTCTGTGATTGAGCCCGAAACAACCCGTCGTATTTTGATGCACTCTATTGAGGTTTCAGCTAATAAGAACGTTGGACAACCGAAGAAAAAACACGGTATTCCACCATTCTAAACAATTGACTTATGGAGGACAAAGCAAAAAAACCAAGGTTCAAAAGCTTTATTGTCGATGAAACGGTATATAAAACGTACCTGACAAAAAAGTTTCATGAGCGCAGAGCTTACGAACCACATAACCCTAAAAAACTGATTTCCTTTATTCCGGGTACCATACTTAAAATACTTGTGAAGGAAGGACAAAAAGTTAAAAAAGGAGAACCTTTACTCATTCTGGAAGCTATGAAAATGGAAAACGAAATACTTGCAGAAAGAGCATTTAAAGTGAAGGCTATTCATGTGAAAAAAGGTCAAATTGCTCCAAAAAATACCCTTATGATGGAGTTTGAATAGTTCAATAAATCTACGATATAACAAAAGGATCACCCCAGGGTGGTCCTTTTTTGTTTTTATAGGATTTTATGTCAGGAAATAGATATTTTTTGGGTCATGACAGATGCAAAAAAAAAGGCTGCCCGAATGAGCAGCCTTTTTGAATGGTTTCGATTATTACCTACTGATAATGAAACGCTGTGTTTCCACATTGTTTCCATCTTGTAGTTTGATGAAATAAATACCTTCTGAAGCATTATCCATATTGATCGTAGCCTGGCCATTCACTTTTTGTGTGTGAATGGTGCGTCCGATGGCATTCATTACGGTAATATCGTAAGTACCGCTTACTTCAATGTGGAATGTACCT
>NZ_JBSRDC010000033.1:0-7330 GCF_055145285.1 Salinivirga sp.
TTCAGCTGATTAAGAATATGGTCGAAAAATGTGCTCTTTATAATTGCTTGGTTATGTGTGTTTAAGAAATCCAATATTTTTTCTACTTTCCTGATTTTTAGACCAAAATTTTCAAGTTGGGTTAAAAGTCGGGCTTTTGCCGGCGCGCTTTTTTCTCTGAATGCTGCCGTTTCTCATCGAGCCTGCGTTTTCTGGAAGCTCTTGTGGGCTTTGTACGTTTACGTTTTTTGGGCTTTTTTAAAGCTTTTGCTATCATATCATAAAACCGGGCAATACAGATCTCCTTGTTTTGGTGCTGTGAGCGGCTTTCCTGAGAGGATATTAACAACTCCCCCTCACTGTTAATGGCATTTCCGAGTTTTTCAAAAATTCGTGCCTTTTGTGCATCAGATAAATGCGCTGAGGCACTGACATCGAACCTCAGCGTAACCCTTGTCTCCGTTTTATTGGCATGCTGCCCGCCGGGTCCGCTGCTACGCGACGACTGAAAATCGAATTCATCTTCAAAGTTTATATTTCGTATCGATTCACTCATATACACTAAAATTCAATGCCTTTTCTCGCTTCAACACCTTCGGTATAGTAATGTTTAACTTCTTTTACTTCTGAGACCAAATCAGCCAGCTTTAATAAAAATTCCGGGGCATAACGACCTGTGGAGACAATCTCAATTTCTTCGCGATTCTTTCGAATCAACCCGGCTACCTCTTCAGTATCAAGTAACTGGTAATACAGCGCGATATGTAACTCGTCCAGTATTAATAAATCTACAGCCTTATTCTGAACCACCTGATGCACCTTTTCCCATCCATTGCGTGCGGCTTCAACATCTTCTTTTTCAGGTTCTTTGTATATAAAACATCTCCTGCCAAAAAGTGCATAATCAATGCCCGGTATTTGGTCAAGTATTGTATGTTCAGCATAACTTTCCCCTTTCACAAACTGGGCAATAAATACTCGCATACCAGCACCTGCGGCCCTCATGGCCATGCCCAGTGCTGCTGTGGTTTTACCCTTTCCGTTACCCGTGATTACATGATACATTCTTATTGAATTAAAAGGTGAATTATAATATTCAGCCTGTTTTTAAAAGTCGGAGGCTGGAAGTAACATATCTCCCTTTAAACGTGGAACTACCGAGGCCATATCTTCCTGCATAGCCCAGGCCATATCGGCTTTCAAAAGCTCATATTTACCTTTTAGCCGTGGAGAAGCCTCTAAAATGTACTTCAACCAATTATCTCCGGCAGCATCCAGCATTGATTCTGCAATGGCTATGGAGTCCGATGATGAATAAAAAGGCTTATAAGAAAGCAGTTCTCGTGCAAATTTACCTGCCAGGAGTGTATCCTCAATGTTCATCTTATTGGTCCAGCCCGAACAAAGCAGCAATACATCTTGCTTACCCGATAAAATGTACTGAACCACAGCCCGGTAATTGACAAGAGCCGCTGCAATGGTATCCTGACCACGAGCCGCTGCAAAAGCCAGCGTTCCATTGGTGGTGGTAATGGCGAGGTGTTTACCATGAATAACTTCAGAAGTAAACTCCAATGGAGAGTTTCCAAAATCAAATTCTGCGAGTTTATCGCCATTGCGCTCACCGGCTACCACAAAACCATTTTCCCTGCATGCCAGTGCCGATTCAATATCGCCTACGGGTTTTATACTTTTAGCGCCATTGGCCATGGCCGTAACTATGGCTGTTGTAGCCCTGAACAGGTCTATTACCACCACCAAATTACCTTCGCGGTGATAGCTGGTATACAAGGCTGGTGAAAAACAAATATCGACGTGTCGTGCGCTCTTCATTATTGCTCCTGATTCGTTATAATAAAGCAAAATTAATGAAAAAAGCACCGCTTTAAAAGGCGATGCTTTGCATTATTATTTTCAGTGGCATTAGCCTTTGTAAAAAGGCAACTTCGTGATATGTGCTTTTACTGCTTTCTTACGTATGCGTATGTAAATTTCAGTATCTGATTTCCAGAAACCATTTTTCACATAACCTAAACCAATTGCCTGACCTGTAGAAGGCGACATGGTACCTGAAGTAACCTCTCCAATTTCATTACCATCGGCATCTTCTATTTTGTAGCCTTTACGTGGAATACCTTTTTCGTCCAGAATAAAGGGTTTCAGACGTTTTTCCGGTTTCTCCGCTTTTTGTTTTTCGAGATAATCACGATCGATAAAATCATTACCGTCAACAAATTTTGTAATCCAGCTGAGAGCACCTTCTATAGGTGATGTGGTCTCGTCAATATCGTTGCCATACAAGCAGAAACCCATTTCGAGGCGCAAGGTATCGCGCGCTGCAAGTCCGGCCGGTTTTATTCCGAATTCCTCGCCTGCTTCCATTACAGCTTTCCAAAGTTTTGGACCATCCTCGTTGGCTACATAAATTTCGCAACCACCGGCTCCGGTGTATCCGGTTGTAGACAGTATGACATCTTTTATACCGGCAATATTCACCTTTTGCACAGTATAAAACTCCATATCCATGATGTTTTGTTCTGTAATTTTTTGCATGGCTTTCAAGGCCAGTGGTCCCTGAACAGCAAGCAGACTCATCTCATCAGATGCGTTATACACTTCTTTACCAACCTCAAGACCCATTTCTTTGGCATTCTGAGTAACCCAGTTCCAGTCTTTTTCCACATTGGCACCATTCACAACCAGCATATACGTTTCCTCATCGAAGCGGTACACCAAAAGGTCGTCTACAATGCCGCCTTTACCGTTGGGCATGCAACTGTATTGCACCTTGCCATTGTAAAGAGCAGCCACATCGTTGGTAGTGATTCGCTGTACCAGATTAAAAGCTTTAGGCCCTTTTACCCAAAATTCGCCCATGTGCGAGACATCAAAAACGCCCAGTTTTTCGCGTACATTGGTATGTTCATCTTTGATTCCTTTATATTCTATTGGCATTTTAAAACCTGCGAAGTCAACCATACGTGCACCCAGGTCTTCATGAATTGCCGTGAAAGCTGTGGTTTTCATTATAATAAATTTAAAAATGATACATTATTTGCTTGAGCACAAATGTAATAAATTGAATGGCAAATTGAATATGTTTTGAGGTTGAATCCGTGTTACCTAAAACCAAATTTCGGTCTGTCTATTGTAAATATTAAGGAGTTGGGTAAAATTCAAGGCTTACGCTTAAATTGGAAATAGAGAAATGGGCCCAAAAGCGGAAATATTACCACAGCCAGCAGCCATTTATTCTGATGATTTTTTCTTTTGAGTCGCGAAATATTAATATCGTAAACGGCCCATACCCAAAGCACCAGGGCTAAAATTATCAAAACTGCCATTAAATAATCCATAATTAGTCATTTTATGAAAAATATGTTTGCGTTGTAGCAATGGAGCACTTGGTTGACTCATAAAAATTACCTTAATAGCGCCGTAGCCAACCGAATCGCCGTTAAGCAGTGAGTTCAGCACCGCTAGAATTTTGTTTTACAAATTTAATTTTTCACCGTCAAAAAAAAAGTTTTTGCGATGTTTATTTAGCTCCAAAAGCCTACACACCAGCAGCAGTGCAAAATTCTCACTCACCGCTGTTCTGATGTGTTTTTGATTTTATCCTCTTGAAAAGATTGGATTTTCCTTTGCTCACTTCTTCAATGTCATAATCGTCCTGTAGTCCTAGCCAAAATTTTGCAGTCGTCCCGAAATACGAACTTAGTCGAAGCGCTGTGTCAGCAGTTATCCGTCGTTGTCCTTTAATGATCATTGAAATCCGTGTTTGTGGAATCTCGGTGTCTTTTGACAGTCGATAAGCCGAAATCCTCATTGGTTTCAGAAATTCCTCCAATAATATTTCTCCAGGATGTATGTTTGCTAAAGTGTCCATAATCAATTCGTTTATTTGTGATAATCCAAAATCTCAACGTCATGTGCGCGATTGCTGTCCCAACGAAAAACAATTCTCCATTGATCGTTAATCCGAATGCTGTATAAATCGTCAGTCGATCCTTTTTGTTTTTCTAGTCGATTCGATGGCGGAATCCGTAAATCAGCCAAATTTTGTGAGTTGTTCAGCATTCTCAATTTTCGTCGTCCGATTTGCTGAATTTCAATCGGGATTTTTTTCACCTGTTCACCATTCCAAATCTTTTCAGTCGACTTAGTTCGAAACGATACAATCATACTTATCTCTTTAATTAGTAACGCCAAAGATGGGTAAAAAGTTGCGGACGGCCAAAGTTTTTTAAATACACCAGAACGGAAATGTATATGCGAAGTTGCGTGACTTCAAGGCATTTAAGTTTCAATTACATAAAATGTAAATTACCTGCACTATGTTTCAAGTTACCACAAAGGTCCGCAATTATCGCATATACAATGTTAAAAGCATCTTTTTATTCTTTTATTATTTTCGTTGTAAATAGTTTATTATCTGTTTGAATGCTAATAATATAAATTCCGCTTTCAAAACTTGACAAATCAACTTGTTTGTTTTGATGCATTTCTGTTATTTTAATTATCTGTTTTCCAGTTAAATCTGAAATTATTAATTTTTGAATATTGCTACTAGCAAATTTAAAGTTTAAAATTCCGTTTGTTGGATTTGGATAAACTGAAATACCTTTTTGTTGTAATGTTTTAATACCAACATAAGCATTTACAGTAACATCAAAACTACAAGTATTATCATTTCCTGCAATATCTGTTATTGTCCACACTATTGTTGTTGTGCCTTCGGGTAACTGAGCATTTTCAAGAGTTGCTGAGTTATTAAAATCATTTTCTACATTATCTACTCCGCAATTGTCAGAAGTTTCTGTTGGGTCAAATTCTGTTCCTTGAACTGTGTAATAATGTGTTTCATCTGCATCTACTTCTATATCCCCTATGCAGGTTATTACAGGGTTTGTATTATCAACAACTTCAACATTAAATGAAGTTTCTGAAAAATTGCCCGCATCATCAGTTACAATTAAAGTTACCGTATTTGATGCTCCCGACATTGTTGTTCCTGCTGTTGGGCTTTGTGTTACATCCAAATCAGCATCGCAATTATCAGTTGCCGTTACATCGCCGGTATAGTCTGGTAAACTTGCTTCGCAACTTGCGTCTGCATCAACTTGTTGGTCGCTATGGGTTGATGTGAATACAGGGTTTTCGGTCTCAGTTGATAAAGTTGCGGGATCAGAAGTTGCATTACCGACAATATTTGTCCCAACACAACGATATTGATAGCCATCCATGGCAAGACTTACATCGGTTATGTTTAAAGTAGCTGTTGTTGCATTACTGTAAGCACCGCCGTTTGTAATATCTCCAAAACCGGAACCTTCATCTACTTGCCATTGATATGTATCAATATTTTCTCCGGCAATGGTAAAAGAGACATTGCTGCCGAGGCAAATATTTGTTTGATTTGCAGGCTGGCTTGTAATAGTTGGTGGTAGTGGATGTTCATAAACACGAACATGACCAGACATATCGCCATTTCCGTCATTTAACCAAGCTCCGATTGCCACTACTGAGCTGTTGGAATTTAAACTTACTGAGTAACCAGACTGGTCGTTTGCTGCTTCTCCGTCAATATCTGTACCTCTTTGAGTCCACGTTCCACTATTGTTCTCATATATCCGAACATGACCGGCACCAGAGCCAGTTCCGTCATTTCTACGAGCCCCAATTGCCACTACCGAGCCGTTGGAATTTAAACTTACAGAGTAGCCGGACTGGTCGCCTGCTGCTTCTCCGTCAATATCTGCTCCTATTTGTGTCCATGTTCCGCTTTGGTTTTCATAAATACGCACATGACCGGAATTAGAGCCGTTTCCGTCATTACCAATAGCCCCAATTGCCACTACTGAGCCGTCGGAACTTAAACTTACTGAGAGTCCCGATTCGTCGTCTGCTGCTTCTCCGTCAATATCTGTTCCTATTTGTGTCCATGTTCCGCTTTGGTTTTCATAAATACGAACATGACCGGAATAAGATCCGTTAGCGTTATTTCCAATAGCTCCAATTGCCACTACCGAGCCGTCGGAATTTAAACTTACTGAGTAGCCGGACTGGTTGTATTCTGTTTCACCGTCAATATCTGCACCAACTTGTGTCCATGTTCCACTTTGGTTTTCATAAATACGAACCTGACCGGAATTAGTGCCGTTTCCGTCATTTTCAATAGCCCCAATTGCCACTACCGATCCATCGGAACTTAAACTTACTGAGTAGCCGGACTGGTCGCCTGCTGCTTCTCCGTCAATATCGACTCCTATTTGTGTCCAATCTTGTGCTTGCATTGTCGTAAAGGCTACAAGCAGGCCGAGTACGAAAAATGTAATTCTTTTTGTCATAATTTTAGGATTTAATTCAATTTTGTGTTTTTCTACTTGTTTTAAACGTATGCTGCTTTTGAACGTAGGGATCACTCGTAATATCCTCAAAATCTGCTCCGTAGCCAAAACATTGTTTTACAATATTAATCAATTTATCCGTCAAAACGAAGTTTTAACTTCGTTTCGGTTGCTCACATCATAATTGATTAAAATTGTGCTTGCGAGCTAAAGGTTGGCGGGGTTAAATCAAAACCTTAAACCCATGAAATGCACTGGCCATCTTTGCTTTATTCACCGCTGTTGGCACCAGTATTATGCAGACTGTTTCTTTACTTAAACTTTTGTCTTTTTTTTGGCGGCGGCGGTGGCGGAGGAGGTTTCACTATTTCAAATGGTCCATCAAAATATATATCAACAAATATCGGGATTAATTTGTCAATCAATAGTTTTTCTTCCTGAGCTAATTCATTGTAATTATTGTTAAATATAGACAAGGATTTTTTATCCTTTATGGCAGAAAAAACCTCTAATAAATCTCTAGTCAAAATTATTAATTTGTTCCATGATGTTTTTGAAACCAATGAATCCGGAAGTCTCTCAGCAAAAATACATACTCCTACAATTCGTCCATTATATTTTTGTTTATGGAATTGTACTTTTTCAATTATCGGTAAATTATATGAATCCCCAACAGTATCATGCAACAAGTGTATGATTTGCGAATATCTCTGGTATTCCGATTTTTGATAATATGTCCTTACTGCGTCATGTTTATCAACGCTAATAAAAACAATATTCCGATCTTTGACTTTCATGATTCGATTTATGGGCTTTCCAATGTAAAATTGAGTTATAACCAATGAGTCATTAATCTGGTCATAATAATGCTGATTGGTTATTCCGGTCGAACCATGCCACTCTTTCCGGTTGAAAAGGTGCCACTTTGAAAGATCATACAATAGTACAATTTTTTTTTCTCATTCACTTTTTATAAAACCTTTTCTTAACGATTCTCCTTT
>NZ_JBSRDC010000034.1:0-13750 GCF_055145285.1 Salinivirga sp.
TAGTGCAAAATTTAGAATTTCTTGCACCATGGTGGTGAAATGGGGCAGTTTGGTTTTTTATATTAAACAATCAACCAACTTTTCCCGGCTAAAGCCTTACAGATTTTAATTATTATCGAAGTCCACACCATGAATGGCGTGGTAAGTTAGGTAATGCAATACCAGAGCAAACTTTTGTGACAAAAATTTAGGAACTAACTTGCATCATCATAATTGTCAATGTAATGTAAACAACTATCTCATAACCTAAATCCTTGCGATTAAACTATGTTAAGAGTTCACTCCTGATTTGTGGATGTAATTTGAAAAACGAATCAAAAATTACCAAATATTCTGACTTCCGATAATACTCAACAAAAACGCTATATTTTAACGTTCCATACAACACGATAATTTATATCTTTGAATTTCATTATACCAAAACAAAGCAATCCAAATGGCAAAACATAAAAATAAAATACTCGTCACTGGCGGCACGGGCTACATAGGTTCTCACACTGTTGTTGAACTCCAGGAGGCAGGGTTTGAGGTGGTGATTGTAGATAACCTCTCGAACTCTGAAGCGGAGGTTGTACAACGCATTGCTGAAATTACCGGAACAGAGCCTAAATTTTACAAAGCAGATATGACGGCAAAAGATGAGGTTGCTACAGTTTTTGAGCAGGAATCTCCTTTTGCTGCAGCCATACATTTTGCTGCCTACAAAGCCGTGGGCGAATCTGTGGAAAAGCCGCTGATGTACTATGAGAATAACCTTAATTCGCTGATGAACCTGTTGTGGTTTGCAGGCCAACACAAAATGCAAAACCTTGTTTTCTCAAGTTCATGTACGGTGTACGGGCAACCGGAACAACTTCCTGTAACCGAAAAAACACCGGTAATACGACCCGAGGCACCATATGGCAACACAAAACGCATCAGCGAAGAAATCATACAGGACTTTACGCTTGTTCAGGAAAATTTTTCGGGCATTGCCTTGCGCTATTTCAATCCCATTGGTGCACACCCCTCAGCACTGATTGGCGAATTGCCCAGAGGTGTTCCTAATAACCTTGTACCATTTGTAACCCAAACAGCAGCCGGACTACGCGGACAGCTAAAAGTTTTTGGCGACGATTACAATACCCCGGACGGTACCTGCATTCGCGATTACATCAATGTAGTAGACCTGGCAAAGGCCCATGTGGCTGCCATTAACCGCCAGCTGGCCGGAAAAACCAAAAGCAACTACGAAATTTTCAATCTTGGTACAGGCAAAGGCGCTTCGGTGCTCGATGTGGTTAAGGGATTTGAAAGCGCCACAGGCGTAAAACTTAATTATGCCATGGCACCCCGCCGCCCCGGTGATGTGGAGCAAATTTATGCCAATGCCGCACATGCAGAAAAAGAGCTCAACTGGAAAGCAGAAAAAACACTGGAAGAAACATTGGCCTCAGCCTGGGAATGGGAGAAAAAGTTGCGTAATATTCGATAACCCCGACTTAGGAAATCACCTGTTTGGGTGAAGGTATAAGCAAAAAGGATGATTTCTTTTGTCGAATTCGCAAGCATTTCATAATTTTTTAATACATATGCCTGCGGATTTTGGGAATAACTCAAAATAAATAATTTACTTTGAGATTCGTTTACCAAAAAGTTTAGGTTGAACACAAATTTATATCAATGAGCAAAACAATTCTTATAACCGGGGGAGCAGGATTTATCGGATCGCATGTGGTGCGCCGTTTCGTAAACAAATATCCTGACTATACCATCGTAAACATGGATGTACTCACCTATGCCGGCAACCTTGAAAACCTTAAGGACATTGACGATAAACCCAACTATATTTTTGAGAAAGCCGATATTACAGACGAAAAAGCGGTAAATGCACTTTTCGACAAATATAAATTTGATGGTGTGATTCACCTTGCAGCAGAGTCACACGTGGACAGGTCTATTGAAGATCCCATGGCTTTTATCCGCACAAACGTTTTTGGAACGGTAGCACTGCTCAATGCCGCACGCTCAGCATGGAAAGACAACATGGAAGGCAAACTTTTTTATCATATTTCGACAGACGAAGTGTATGGCTCACTGGGCGATACGGGATTATTTACCGAAACCACAGCTTACGATCCGAAAAGCCCGTATTCAGCCGCAAAAGCAAGCTCCGACCATTTTGTGCGCGCCTATCACAACACCTACAATTTACCTATAGTCATTACAAACTGCTCCAATAATTATGGTCCAAACCAGTTTCCTGAAAAACTGATTCCGCTGGCGTTCAACAACATTAAAAACATGAAACAGATTCCCATTTACGGAAAGGGAGAAAATATTCGTGACTGGCTCTATGTGGAAGACCACGCTTCAGCCATTGATCTTGTATTTCACAAAGGCCAAAATGGCGAAACATACAATATTGGCGGCAAAAACGAATGGACCAACATTGACCTGATTCGTGAACTTTGCAGCATTATGGATAAAAAACTGCACCGTGAACCGGGAACATCTGCCTCATTAATTACGTTTGTAAAAGACAGGGCAGGGCATGATAAACGCTATGCCATTGACTCTGATAAAATAGAAAAAGAACTGGGATGGGAACCTTCACTGCAATTCAGCGAAGGGCTTGAAAAAACCGTAGATTGGTACATGGCCAATGAAAATTGGCTCAAGCATGTAATTTCAGGCGATTACCAGGCATATTACGACAAAATGTATAAAGACCGATAAAAATGTTCGGAATATTCGGGCAAAAGAAAAAACTGGCAGACCTCGGGCAGGTGGGAATCGATATGCATTCTCACCTGATCCCCGGTATTGATGATGGTGTAAAAGACATGGAGGAAAGCATTCAGTCTATTAAGCTGCTGCATGATGCAGGTTACACACACCTCATCACCACACCACACATCATGAGCGATTATTTCCCGAATAGCCCCGAAATCATAATCAAAGGGCTTGAACAAGTGCGCGAGGCTGTAAAAAAGGAGGGAATACCCGTAAAAATTGACGCAGCAGCTGAATATTACCTGGATTACCCCTTTTTTGAAAATTTTGACAATACAACACACCTCACCATTAATAACAGGTTCTTACTTTTTGAATTGTCGTTCCTAAACCCGCCCGAAATATTAAACGAAATTATTTTCCGCATACAAACTGCCGGTTACATACCAGTATTGGCGCACCCCGAGCGCTACAGCTACTGGTTTCGCAACTTTGACCAATTCTACAAACTCAAAGACCGCGGTGTTTGGTTGCAACTCAACATCAACTCTTTTGCCGATGAATATGGCCGGCCCACACGCAAATTGGCCGAAAAAATGATCAATGCAGATATTGTAGATTTGTTGGGTTCAGATTTTCACCGGCCCCAGCATATTGATAGTATGCAAAAAGCTTTAGGTAATAAACACCTTGGAAAGCTCATCAATTCAGGCAAGCTCCGCAACGCAGAGCTCATTAGCTAAAACCAGCTTTCATAAAATCGTAACATCAACTATTTACATCTGAATTTGTTATAAATAGTAGCAATTCGTTTATCTTGATGTATATGAGGATTTTGAAGCCAGCAGAATGCAAAGTCTGATTATGGCTAAACTTTCGTAACACTAAAAAAAACACTTTATGTTTAGATATCTATTTTGGCTGAGTATTACCATCGTATTTCTGTCTTGCAACAAACAGGTTCAAACAGAACCGGAGAAAACTGTAAATCGCGATTTAACAGAAATTAAAAACTCAGACACATTAAAAGCCATGGTTACTTATAGCGCCACAAGCTATTTTTTGTACAGGGGGCAACCCATGGGTTATGAATATGAGCTTTTAAAACGGTTAGGTAAACAATTAGATGTAAACATCGAGATTAAGGTTACTCAAAACCTGAATAACATGCTCGAAGCATTGAATAATGGCGAAGTAGATATAGTTGCCCATGGCCTTGCTGTTACCTCGGAAAGGAAACAAAAAGTCTCATTTACCGATTACCTTTACCTTACCCAACAGGTACTTGTACAGAAAAAGCCCGATAACTGGCGGCAGCTATCCTGGGCCGAAACGCAAAAATCGCTCATACACGATGCCATAGAACTTATTGGCGACACCGTTGCTGTGAGGGCAAACTCATCGTACCTTAAGCGACTGCAGAACCTCTCTAAAGAAATTGGAGGGAAAATACACATCGATACATTGAATGGTAACCTTTCTACGGATGAAATAATACAAATGGTTGTAGATGGAAAAATCAAATACACCATTGCAGATAAAAACCTGGCGCAAATTAATGCCTCCTATTATCCGGTATTAAACATTGATGTACCTGTGAGTTTCTCGCAGCGCATAGCCTGGGCAGTTAGAGACAACTCTCCCGAGCTGCTTGATTCTGTGAATAAATGGATAAAACACGAGCGAAAAGATGCAGTTTATTACGTCATTTACAACAAATATTTCAAAAACAAGAGAGACTTCAGGCGCCGCATTAAAAGCGACTTCTACAGCCTAAATAAAAATCAAATCAGCCAATACGACCCAATTATAAAACGCAATGCAGAAGACCTAAATTGGGACTGGCGGCTTTTAGCATCATTAATTTACCAGGAAAGCCGCTTTAAACCCGCTGCAAAATCGTGGGCAGGAGCTAAAGGACTTATGCAAATGATGCCGGCTACCGCACAAGAGATGGGTGTAACAAACAGACTCGACCCTGAAGATAATATCCGGGGTGGTACGAAGTACCTCAAACAACTCTTTGGCAATTTCAATCAGATAGAAGATACAACCCGACGCATTAAGTTTGCGATGGCTTCATATAACTGTGGTTACCAGCATGTAAGAGATGCTCAACGTTTAGCTGAGGCCAATAACCTGAACCCCAAAAGGTGGACAAACAATGTCGATTCAATGATTCTGGCGCTGAGTTATCCAAAAAACTATAATAAGGAAATTATTCGATACGGTTATGTGAGAGGTATTGAACCATTCAAATATGTCAACCAGATTTTTGAAAGGTTTGAGCACTATAAAAAATTCATCACCTTAATAGAATGACCCTAAAATATCATTTAACACTGATCCATTATATAAAAAAAATACAGTAAATTTCAGACAGTTTTTTACAATTAACAGCTACAACTAACAAAGATACAAACAACTGAAAATGAAAGTAATTGAACACACATGGATTCCCATGTCGGATGGCGTACGTCTATCGGCAAAAATTTGGATTCCCGATGGCGCAGCACACACCCCTGTACCAGCAATTTTGGAGTACATACCCTACCGCAAAAGAGATTTTAAAGCGGTTCGGGATGAAGAGACATACACTCTTTATGCGCAGCATGGGTACGCTGGTGTACGCGTCGACCTGCGCGGCAGCGGTGAGTCAGAAGGTATTTTGCGAGACGAGTACCTGCAACGTGAACTCGACGACGGAGTGGAAATACTCCGGTGGATTGGGGCACAGGACTGGTGCAACGGTAATGTGGGTATTATCGGTATTTCATGGGGTGGCTTTAACGGACTGCAGCTGGCAGCCTTGCAACCTCCGGAATTAAAAGCTGTTGTTTCTGTTGCTTCTTCAGACGACCGCTATCACGATGATGTACATTACATGGGCGGTAATTTACTCACAGATAACCTGAGCTGGGCATCTACCATGTTTGCATACAACTCTTGTCCGCCCGACCCGGAGCTGGTAGGCGAAAAATGGTACGACATGTGGATGGAGCGTCTCGAAGGCAGTGGTTTGTGGCTCAAAAAATGGCTCGAGCATCAGCTGTACGACGATTATTGGCGTCATGCCTCGGTTATGTTCAATTACGATAAAATTAAAGCTCCCGTTTATGTGGTAAGTGGCTGGGCTGATGGATATTCGAATACTATTTTCAGATTGTTGGAAAACCTCAATGTGCCCACAAAAGGTCTGGTCGGCCCATGGGGGCATAAATATCCGCACCACGGAAGTCCCGGACCTAAAATTGACTTTCTTGATGAAACCCGACGTTGGTGGGACAGATGGCTCAAAAACGAAGAAAACGGCATTGATAAAGAGCCCAAACTCCGTGTGTGGATGCAGGATACGGTTTCGCCCATATCAAGTAGCCGCCCGGGACGTTGGGTAGGCGAAAAAGATTACCCCACGCCCAACATCCACATGCAAAAATACCACCTGAAACCCGCCACACTGGACAAATCCAATGAAATCGATGATTTTATCCCAGAAATGACCATACAAAGCCCGCTAAGTGTAGGATTATTTGCAGGAAAATGGCTTTCATATTCGGCAACTACAGATTTACCAAGCGACCAGCGCGAAGAAGATGGTGGAGCGCTTGTATTCGACAGCCTGCCCTTAGAAGACGACATGGAAATTCTTGGAGCTCCCCGGGTTGAATTAACCCTAAGCAGCGATAAGCCTGTGGGAATGGTAGCCGTTCGTTTGTCAGATGTAGCTCCCAATGGCAGAGCTACACGCGTAACTTATGGCGTACTGAATTTAACGCATCGCGATAGCGATGAAAACCCTTCGGAACTGGAGCCCGGTAAAAAGTATAAAGTTAAGGTTGATATGAATTATATCGCTCAAAGGTTTCCAAAGGGTCATCAACTGAGGTTGGCCATATCCTCATCATACTGGCCACTGACCTGGCCATCGCCCGAACCTGTGCGTTTAACAATTCACCCCGGTGAGTCATTGTTCTTTGTTCCTGAACGAGCCAAAGGACTTGACCAAAACGACTTGCGCGACCTCGACACCCATGAAGCCACAGAAGGGATGAAAACCACTACCCTCTTACCTGCCCACCGCGAATGGAAGGTAGAACACGACATGGCCAACAACGAAGTGAGTTTGAATGTGGTAAACAACGATGCCAAATACCGGCTGGACGATATCAACTGGACCATTCAGAAAAAAGTGCAGGAGCGATATTCGTATAAAAACAACAATTACGACACAGTGCGTGGTGAAGTAAAAAGTGAACGTACTTTTGAGCGGGACGACTGGTTCGCAAAAACAATTACACGAACCGTATTAACAAGCACGCGCACCCATTTCATCATTCGTGCCACCCTTGATGCATACCACGGCGATGTGCGCGTGTTTAGCAAATCATGGGATGAGCAAATTAAACGTGATTTATTATAAACAAAATTTAATCAAAAGATATGGAAAAGAAACAAGTATTTATAGTGGGGTTAGATGACTTTAACCTCAAAAAATTACAGAAATTACCCGAAGCAGAGTATTGCGATTTTCACCCTGCATTGCACATTCATGAAATGCGCAACGTAGAGCAGTTTGACATGGAAAAACTGATCGACTTGTGTTTTGAACGTATTGATAAACATGGAAAAATTGATGCGGTAGCCAGTTATTACGATTTCCCGGGAACCATGTTGGTCCCCATAATTGCCGAAAAATACAATTTGCCGGGGCCTTCGCTCGAAGCCATGACCAAATGTGAGAATAAATACTGGAGCCGGCTCGAACAAAGCAAAGTAATTCCGGAACATATTCCTCAGTTTAAGGCTTTTGATCCATTCGATGACAATGCTTTTGAAAAAATTGGTATGATTACACCATATTGGGTAAAGCCCATTAAGTCGTTCCGTTCTTTTTTGGCCTACAAAATCAATGGCGAAGCACAATTTCGTGAGAACATGGAAGAGGTGAAAAAGCACATAGATTTTATGGCAGAGCCATTTAACTATTTGATGAAACAATACAACATGCCTGAAGAGTTTGCCAATATGAAGGAACGCATGATTGCCGAGAGTCCGATTACAGGCCATCAATGTACTGTTGAAGGATATGTAAATAATGGTAACGTGGTTGTATACGGTATTGTGGACAGTATCAGGGAAGGCGATCGTTCTTCATTCGGGCGTTATGAATATCCATCATCACTTCCCCAGGAAATACAATTCCGCATGGCCGATGTAACCCGGCGTGTAGTAAACCAACTTGGGCTAGACCATTCACCTTTCAACATTGAGTATTTCTACGAACCCACAGCCGACGAAGTTTACTTCCTGGAGATTAACCCGCGTATTTCGCAGGCGCACACCGATATATTTGAAAAAATACACGGTATTTCGCACCACTCCATCATGCTGAACCTGGCTTTGGGACAAAAACCAAAAACACTGGGAAATAATGGGGAATTCAATAAGGCAGCCAACTTTATGCTGCGTACGTTCGAACCCGGAACAATTAAAAAAGTACCCACTGAATCGGAGATTAAAATCCTGAAAAAGTTCATCCCTTCCCTGGAGGTAAAAGTACAGGTAAAAGAAGGTATTCACCTTAAAGATTTGCAGGGGCAGGACAGTTACAGTTTTGAGTTGGCCAACATTTTTATTGGCGGCAGAGATCAAAATGAGCTGGTAGAGCGCTACAACCAATGTATGGATGGACTTACGTTTGACATTGAATATGACGATGCAGTAAAACTTTATTAGAAGGTGTAATCAACATACTGTATTTAAGTGATAATAAACATGTTATGACGATAGGAAAGGGCTTCATTCTTGTTTTTTGGAATCCTTTTCTATTGCACCAATAGCCCGCCGTGCAATTCGGCGCGCCAAACTATGCAGCCGCCGTGCCACCTCAAGCAACTCCACCTCGAAACGTATGATGGATACTCGATGCGTTTCAGAATCGGCAAGTCGTGCATACACATGCCGGTGTACCCTGGCATGATCCTGAGAAAACTGCTCCTTGCTCTCTGTAACAGATTCAGCCTTTTGCCTATCTCTATCCTGAAAAGCCACTATTGCATCGGCAAGGGCTGCATTGGCACTTTCGTATAAATCAAGCAACATTTTATGGGTTTCCTCACTTACCTCAAAACCAAGATTCAGACGATGCTCCGCAGCCTCCACCACACTTGTTGTGTAAAGGTCGCCTGCATTTTCTATTATGTTCGCAATATCTGTCTGCCGGTGTACGCGTTCCATCTCCTTCTCAGACAATTCTTTTTGTTGAATCTGACTAATGTAAGCCAAAATGCGTTCGTGCCATGAATCCAGTATGTCGTCTCTTTTTCGTAAATCATCCAGGTCGGAACGGGTTCCGCGAATAGCCACGGGAATGCTGTCTCTTGCGATCTGAACAAGGTCCTGCCCCATCTCTTTCAATGTTTTCTCCACCATATCGAGCGCCAGGCCGGCATGCTGTAAATAATAGCTATCCAGCAGCGGTTCTTTACATGCTGCGCTTTTATCGGGCAACAACCATTTTATCAACCGGGCGGTTGATTTCGTAAAACCTATAAACAATAATGCATTTCCAACATTAAAAATAGTATGTGCATTGGCAATTTGGCGCCCCACATCATTTTGCGAAACCTCTGCAACGAGGCTGCTTAATTGCGGAATTAAAAATGCGAAAACAATGGCGCCCAAAGTGTTAAACAGTACATGGGCAAGGGCAACCTGTACAGCAGGCCTTGGTTTACCAATAGCAGCAAGCAAAGCTGTTACACATGTACCTATATTGGCGCCAATAATCATGGCCACACCTGTTTCTATATTCAACAAGCCTTGTGAGGCCAACACAATTACCACACCGGTAGTAGCTGAAGAACTTTGAACAAGCGCCGTAAAAAAAGCACCGATTAAAATTCCATACACCGGATGAGCCGTATGTTTCATCACTTCCACCAAGGGTTCGTAATTTCTAAGTGGCATAGTAGCCTGGGTCATCAGGTTCATACCCAAAAAGACGAGGCCCAAACCAAAAAGTATGAAACCATAGTCTTTTAAACGGCGATATTTAGTAAGGGTGGTTAGCACATAACCAACAGCCACAATAAGCAATGCCGATTCTGTTATTTTAAATGCAATAATCTGCGCTGTGATGGTTGTACCAATATTGGCGCCCAAAATAATCCCAAGGGTTTTGGAAAATTCCATCAATCCGGCCGATACAAAGCCAACGACAAGCACTGTAGTGATGGAAGAAGATTGAATTACAGCAGTTATACCTGCCCCTGCTGTAAGAGAAGTCCAGCGGTTGCGGGTCATTTTAGACAAAAAATTGGTTAGCCGGTTACCTGCAACGGCCTTAAGACCATTGGTCATTTGAACCATCCCATATAAAAATAGCGCTAGGCCACCTGCCAGTCCCAAAGAAACTTCCCACCAATTGACATTAGCTATGGTTTCTTGTGCCTCCATTGAAATTTACGATTTGAAAGTTCAAACATTAACTTTCCACTTCAAACACATTTTACTTACAACGATTTTATTGGTTTTGTTTCACAATATCATCAAACAACTTTAAATATTCCGATTTATTCGCATCAATGGAATAACGTGCTTTAATGGTTTCCCTTCCGGCTTGCCCGATTTTTTCCCGAAAATCAGCATCATCAATAAGTTGTTTGAGTATTTGGAGCCATTCCTGGTCGTCTGCAGCGAGAAACCCGTTCTTTCCGTGCTCAATAATTTCCGTATTAACCCCCACGGGCGACATCACAGCAGGAACGCCAACCGACATATATTGCAGGCCTTTAAATCCGCACTTCCCCTTTGACCATTCATCATCGGGTAAAGGCATAACGCCGATATCAATTTCGTTTAATCGTTGAACTTCATCTTTGGCTTTCCACGGTATATTTTCAATCTCAATGCGCTCGTCTATTACCGGTGCATCTGCAATTACCCTGAATTTGAGCCTGTCACCGTACGTGTTTCTTAATTGCTGTAACACCGGAATTAAAAGGCGAAAATGCTTTAATGTGGTACTACTCCCGGTCCAGCCGATACGAACATAAGCTGCGTCTGAAGTATTCTCAACTGGTTTGTGATAGGAAGTGTCTATAGTTGTAGGGATGACCACCACATTATCATTGAACCGACTGGCATAATCGGCCAAATATTGGTTTCCGGCAATCACCAGCGTTGATAAAGCACATATTTCGCCTGTCTTTTCAGGACGTTTTAACCATTTCAGCTCTTTATTGGCATCAGAAACGTCGTTAAGCCAAATAGCATCGTCAAAATCAAAAATAACAGGCACCCCTTTGCGTTTTATTTTACGCTCAAACCGGGTAGTCCCCAGCATGAATGCCTCCCGGTAAATAAACACGGCATCGTAATTTGCTGCACGGGCAACATGTCTGGAGCGGCGCAAGTAGGATTTTATGAGAATAAAAAGCTTTAACAAATAGTTCCGTCGTTTGTAAAAATTCCGATCATCCCAGGCATTGAGCAAATTGGCATATTCAATTTCATATCCACTCGATTGCAGATATGGAATAAAGTGCTCACAACGAAAACGCTGACCGGGCGAACGATTCATCCGGTGCGGAACAATATATAAAATGCGCTTTTTCAAAGTTTCGAATATATTTCATGGTATTTTTCAATACCATCGGTTAAGGAAAAATATTGTTGGGCCACATCAATAAGTTGCTGCTTATCAACCCGGGGGTTATTAAAATATTTATTGAGCGTTTGCCTGTATTGTGCTTCTGAAAATTCCTGAACAAGCAACTCAGGGAAATGCTTTTTGTAAATCAAATCTACGTCTCCCACTCCCGCATTGGAGATGGCTGGGATACCCATTCCCAGAATTTCAGCCAGCTTGGTGGGTGAAGATGCCTGTTTGGAAAAAACAGGTTTTATAAAGAAAACTGACAAATGGCTCAGCGAAAGCATATCAGGCACCTCATCGCGGGTAACTCCATGGCAAATGATGTGCTCCTGCGTTATTCCTTTCCGCGCAGCCTCTGCCCTGATTTCTTGTTCCTCATCGCGGGTAATAAAAAGCATTCTGGCCTGAGGTTTAAATTCCAGCAAAACCTTAAAAAAATCCAGCATTTCGGGCAACATGTACCACGAGCCAATAGAACCGAGATAGGAAAGCACAAAATGCGCATCGGTTAAATGCAATTGGGTCCGTAAAGCTTGTTGTTTTGAAACATTAATGTTTGTTGGTGTAAAATGATTAAAATCTGCGCAACAGGGAATAACCGAAATTTCGCTTTTTTGCAATTGCATAAAAGGCCAACGCTGAATGATATTCTTGCCGGCATGGGTGAGACTAACTACTGCATCAGCAGTTTTAAATAAATGCTGTTCCTTTTTTTTGAAATAGCGGTATACAAAATTAAACACCGGATTTTTTTTGTTCCATATACCCCCTTCTACCCGCTCATCGGGCCAGAAACCGCGCATATCGAACAGTAATTGCACACCATGTTTTTTTTGTAAAAGCTGACCGGCCATTGCCGGTAAATAACCCCGGGCATGTACAATATCGAAATTGTGCTCAGATTGCAATCTGAGGACACTGGATTTCATGGTACGAAAATCTTTCAGCGCTGACAACACGGGTGGTGTAGCCGTGTATTTTTGCGGAACCCAATTTACATTTGCCTCCTTACACAATGATTCAATATGCCTGCCCTGAGTTTTGATGCGATTGGGTTTCTCAAAAGAAAGCAAGGTAATTTCATGGCCTTTTTGACTAAGTCCTTCCAAATAGGGAAGCACCTGTGACTGTCCGAGGGGGTCAGTCATTCCATCGTATGATATGTATAAGATTCGTTTCAATACCGTTTAAACATCAGTAGCCATCAAAAAACGCTGTGCAGAAAACGCCTCCAAAATACAAAAAGCAGGGGATTGAAACAAAAAAGGGATGAAGAAGTCTTAATGAAAAAATGGGAAAAGACAATAAATACCCCAAATTGATTGCCTTATTGCCTGATCCATTTCCCTGTAAAAACTTTGCCTGAATCTGATACAATGCGATAGAAATATATCCCCGGAGTTAAGGCTTGTGTGCCTAATCGGCATCTGTTTTGAAAATTTACTGACTCCACAAGTATTCCACTGGTGTTGTATAGATACATGGTTGATCTTGACGAATTGGGCAGCTCAACCTGCAGGTAATCATTACCCGGATTGGGGTATACCTTATGAGCATCTGAGATAGGCGGGTCATCAGAATTACCCACCAACATATCACCTTCCGCATTAAATTTAAATATTACAGCATCGGAGTAATCAGGCTGATTGGTTACATCGTAACGCGAACTGGCTAAATATAAGGACCCGTCTGGCCCCATTGTCATATTTGTTAAAAAATAGTAGTAAGTACTATCAGCATAAAACTGGTGCCACAACATAGAATCCGGCGTTAGATATGAAACCCACATCTCATTGGTATTGTAACTGCCGAGATGCACAGGATGTGGAGCCTGATTCACTGGCACGTACCCGGATGCAAATATTCTTGAAGTATCCGGATTAGGCGCCATAGATCGAAAATAGGTATAACGTGGATCATCGTCGCTATGTCCAAAATACGGATAGTTCTGCAAAACCTGGTAAGTTGAATCTCTAAAATCGATTGAGGTGTAGTTATCAAGTGTTTTTGAGGTGACTATATAACCGTCTTTTCCATTTGACATTATATTTCCATGTAAAGCGAGCAATCCAAATCCATGATATAAAGTATCTATCTCATTAAATGATGTATCTATTTCTACAATAAAGCCACCACTTTTAGCAAAGTGAAAGCTATGGTCGGTATATTTAATGGGTTCAAAATTCAGTTGTGTAACAGTTCTGTGCTGCTCCACAAAATTAAAATCCTCATCAAACTTAAAAAACTGTGTAGCAGGCGTCTGAATAGCTATGAACCTGCGTTGAAAATGCTCAAAATACCTGAAACCCAATATCACAGGATCAAAATCATAAGTGACAAATTTTGACCAAACCAGTTCTAAATTCCTGTCGAGGC
>NZ_JBSRDC010000035.1:0-23694 GCF_055145285.1 Salinivirga sp.
GCCATAACGAGTAGATTTTTAGCATTTTTCTGTAAGCGGCGGGGTTTTTTTTCCTACTTTTTTTGACCTGTAGCAAAAAAAGTAGGGTTATGTCAAAATTGGGTGCCCCATTGCACAAAACAGGAAAAAATGGCACTCACACCACGGCCACACTGGTAAATTATGCCCTGCGGGCAACGATTTGTATGTTGCATGCACCATGCGCAACACGTTTCTCGTGCACGGCTGCAGCCAGACACACCAATCCGAACGCAACCTTTCCAAACCACACATGGCTTTTTTTACAAAAAAATAGGAATCCCCAACAACCTTTGTTAAATTTGGAGAAGTGCGATAAGCATTCCATCGGGTGCTTTTGAAGGCGCTAGAAAAGTTTAACTTAGAGGGGTTGTTGGAGTGTTTGCGTGATAGGAAGTGGAACGCAAATTATACAACGACCGCTACCCAACATAAAAAAGCAAACACCAAAACAAACAGTAATAATAAATCTTAAAAATTTCAAATTATGCTACAAAAACACAAACTTTTAACAATTTTAATGCTGGCTTTAGCAAGCACGTTATTAATTTTTAATGCATGTGAAAAAGATGAAGATGACGACCCTGCCAATGACGAAACAATAAATTGGGGAGATGGAGTAACAGATTATGATGGTAATAATTATACTTCTGTAATTATTGGTGCCCAGGAATGGATGGCCGAGAACCTGAAAACCACCACTTACAATAATGGTACTTCAATAGATTTGGTTACGGACAATACTGCTTGGGAAAACAACACCACCGGAGCCTACTGTTGGTACGACAACTACCAGGCACAATACGCCGAGACGTATGGTGCTTTATACAACTGGTATGCCGTGGAAACCGGCAACCTTTGCCCCGAAGGCTGGCATGTACCCACCGATGCGGAGTGGACAGCATTGGAAAATTATATTGCTTCAGACGGACATAGTGGAGCTGAAGGCACCGCTTTAAAAGCTACTTCTGGTTGGAATGAAAATGGAAACGGAACCGATGATTATGGCTTTGCAGCCCTTCCAGGAGGCCTCCGTTACTTCCATGGACCATTCTACAACATTGGTTACTACGGTCCCTGGTGGAGTGCTACAGAGAGCATTACCAGCTATGCCTGGAACCGGGGCCTGAACTACAATTACAGCACTGTATACAGGAGCATCTACGATAAGGCATATGGGTTTTCTGTCCGTTGCCTGAGGGATTGATTTATTTGACTATTTGATTTATTTGATAATTATCGCAAGCGGTCGATTTTCTTTGAGTAACAAAGCAATCAGTTAATTACGTTGCTTAACAGCATCTGATGCGCATTCCGGGCATAGAGAAAATATGAAAGGGCACAGTTTTTTTGTGAATTTGTGTGCTTTTTGTAGCTTTATATAAGTAAATGGCTCACCGCATACATGCGAAAGTAGAATAAGCTTTCCACCGGGTGCTTTTGAAGGCGCTAGAAAAGTTTAAATTAGCGGGGTTGATGAAGCGTTTGGATAATCTGATTCGATTTGTGCCACCATTTCCGGATTGGTTTGTGCCACGAATTCTGGTTCAAATTGTGCCACTTTTAGGTAGCGTGGATATTTCGGACTAAGCTGACCCCACCTCTGGGAGTCGAAATCAAGTGTTTCTTGTAGCTAAAAAATAGGAATCCCTTAAATTTGATTGGTTGCGTGATTCGTTTTTGTCAATCGTTTACAAAAAACAGATAAGCGCAACAAAAACCTGTACTTATATTGTAGTTATGCAAAATTGCAAGTTGCGACCGATATGGAAATAGCGAAGAAAGGTTTCATTATGTGAAACTATTTTCGTTTATTTGCGGATAACTATATGAAAGTACATTTAATAAAGAAACAGTCGATTGAAGATTATGTCGTAAAGAACGCAAGAGCTCGAGCATCTTTTGAAATATGGTTATCGATTCTTAAAAGAGCTGACTGGAAAGAACCAAACGAGATTGTGTCGACATTTAATAAGGCTGATATAATAGGAAAAGGAACAAATCGGGTTGTTTTTAATATTGGAGGAAACAATTACAGGATGATTTGTAAGTATCATTTTGGAGCAACAAGAGTCCACCTTTTCATTCAGTGGATTGGGAGACATGCAGAGTATACAAAGCTTTGCAATGAAGGTAAACAGTTTGACATTAACGATTATTGATTGAGAAAGGACATTAAAATGGAGGCATTAAAATTCACAGTGATAAAAACAATTGAGCAGTATAACGATTATTGTAATATTCTTGACGAACTGATTTCTAAGGACGAAATTAAGTTCCAGGATGAAATAGAATTATTGACATTGCTAATTGAAAAGTGGGATAGCGAAAATAATTCTTTTAAGGATTCTGATCCCATCCAAATCTTAAAAGCAGTTATGGACGAACACAACTTAAAAGCTAAAGATTTAGTGACTATTTTAGGATTGACCAAAGGAACAGTTTCTAAGATTCTGAATTATCAAAAAGGGCTTTCTAAGGATACAATTAGAAAGTTATCTGACTATTTTAAAGTTTCGCAAGAAGCATTTAATAGACCATATCGATTGAAAAATGAAGTAAACAGAAGATATCGAAATGCCAGTTTGATGAACACCCGAAAAAATATTTCTGAAGTGAGCTAAAAGAACTTTGCATAAGAGCGGCGAGTGAGAATTTTGCGCTGCTGCTGGTTTGTGGTCTAACTGGTAAATAAAACTACAGAGTTTTTCGTAAATAGGAATACAGAGTTTTTGGCAACAATACTACATTGTGCAGGCGGCTCCTTGTTTTTTGTCCAGAGCCGTAAGTCTGCAACGCTACTACCACCGGGTGCTTTTGAAGGTCGGTAAAAAAGAGGGGTGTTGGAGCGTTTGCGTGATACGGAGTGGTACGCAAATTATACACCGACCGTTGTAAAGCATGGCGAGGGCACAGGCTTTGCGTTATTTTGAGATAGAAATTGCTTTTTTTGTAACTTTGATAAAAAGATTTGACAATGAATATCCAATCGGAAAAACTCGAAATAATGAAATTAATCCTGGAGACTAATAATCCAAGGATTCTGGAGTCGATTAAAAAACTATTTAATAAATCGACAAAGGTTGATTTTTGGGAAACTCTGACTCAAGAACAAAAGGACGATATTCAACAAGGAATTATGGATATTGAAAATGGAGATGTAGTTGATTACGATGACTTTATGGAGAAACACCCATAATGAGAAAAGTAGTCCTTTCAAAACGTGCTGAGAAAAAGCTTGACAAACTTATAGATTACCGACAAACAGAATGGTCGGAGAATGTCAAATCTGACTTTATGGAAAAACTTGGCAAATCACTAAAACAAGTGTGCGAATTTCCTGATTTATGCCAAAAATCTGATATTTCAAAAGGACTTCACATGTTGATTGTGACTAAACAGACATCAGTTTTTTATCGATAAGATGACAAGCAAATCAAAGTGGTTACAATATTTGATAACAGGATGAATCCCAAAAAATTGAATAAGGAAATTAAATAAACCACGCTTTACAACCGCGGCGTTAGCGCATACGGAGCTGTATAGTTGCGAGCGCAGAGGTTCTTTTTTAGCCTTGCTAAAACTTCGTTTTGACGGGTAATTTGATTAATATTGTATAACAAAGTTTTAGCTCCATGAAGTTTGATTGGTTTTTACAAGTAATGCCTTCGCTTCATCACCACAACGTCACCAGTAATCTGTAAGTTAAGAGATATGAAGAAAATTGGAGTTATTTTTTTAATGATCTTTAGCACGCTTGAAGTATTTAATCAGGAATTAGAACCCATTGTAGATACCAATAAAATGTGGGTTGTATTTAGCCAGGCTGCAATTGACCCACCAGGTGGATTTGGAGAAAGTTATGCTTATAAAATCTCAGACAGCATATTAATTAATTCCAACTATTGGTTAAAGGTCTGGAAGTCACAAGATAGTTTATTTAGTAATTGGAATCAATACGGTTATATCAGAGAAGAGAATAATAAGGTTTACTACAAAAATCCTGAAATCATTGTTTTTGATACAATTATTATGTACGATTTCAGCCGGGAAATTGGTGATACTGTAACCTATTTGGAGGGTTGTGATTGGACAATTTATAATATTGACTCCTCTTTGTTTGCCGGAAAATACAGATACACCCAATATATAGATTCGACCAACTGGAAAACGATTAATCATATTGAAGGAATTGGAAGTACAGAGGGACTCTTAGGTCCTGTTTTTTACTGCACAACAGGAGGAATACGAACCTTACAATGCGTGTATGAGAATGATGTATTAATCTATCATAATCCAATATATGAGAGCTGCTATATCAATAATCCATATACCTGCCATTCAGAATTCACCTATCAAACTGATTCTCTAACAGTAACATTTACTAATGAATCAACTGGATATTATGATGAAACTTACTGGAACTTTGGAGATGGTCAATCAAGTACCGAAGAAAATCCAATCCATGTTTTTCAAGACACAGGAGTTTATGAAGTAAGTTTATCTATATATGATTCTTTGGGTGGTTGTAATCATCAGTATTCCACAAATATTGCGATATCAGCAACGCATATATCACTTCAAAATGATTTCAAAAACAAAATAGAAATATTCCCTAATCCAGTAAAAACTTCATTGAAAGTTAATAATGCAATAATTGGCTCTAAAATTCAAATAATAAACAGCTTAGGAAATATAGTTTATGAAAGTATACTGAAAAATGAGGATAACGAAATATTCATTTCAGATTTAAGTGGATTCTTAATTATTAGGATCATCGATAAGAAAGGAAAGGAATTTATCACTAAAAAAATAGTAAAATAAACAGTTGTTAATAGCGGCAAGTGAGAATTTTCCGCTGCTGCTGGTTTTCAGGATATTGAAAGTAAGAAAACTCTCACAAGCCGCAGCGTTGAAAAACGATACTGAATTATAAATTCATACAAGATTTGACTATTTCTAAAGCCAAGTAAATAAGCAAAGACTGAAACGGAAAAATGATAAAAAATAAAAAAGCCAAATGGATTGTCAGGGCGTTATTGCTTGTTGGAACAATAGTGTCTTTGTTTTTCGTACCATGGATTTTAGTAAAGGCCTGGATTTTACCGCTACCTGATACTGTTCAAGAACAAGTAGATGAAGCAATTGGACATGGTTTTGACGGCATGATTGTGTATGTGGACCAGGCAGGAAAACCACCAGAACATTACACAGGAGGTTGGAAAGATAGAGAAAATAAAATACCAGCCGAACCAAAATCATTATTCAAAATTGCTAGCATTAGTAAGTTATATTCTGCTGTAGCAGCTACTAAATTGGTCAAAGAAAAGCGTTTGTCTTTTGATAAAACACTTGCTGATTATCTTCCAGAACTTAGAGGTAGGATAGAAAATGCTGAAGAAATCACCTTGAGGATGATGATTCAACACCGTTCAGGTATTCCAAATTTTACGGATAATCCAGATTATGTGAAAACGAACAAGAAAATGGCCAAAAGGCCTTAGATTTTGCTCTCGACCTACAAGCCAGTTTTAAACCTAATGGAGGATATGAGTATTCAAACACGAATTATTTATTGCTTCGTAGGATTATGGATGATGTTTTAGGGTATAGCCACCATCAGTATATCAAAGAGAAAATATTGATTCCCCTGGAGCTGAAAAATACCTTTTTTTCGATTACTGAAGTCAATTTAGATGATGTTATGAGTGGATATTATGTAGGTTATGAGGAAGATTTTAAAGCTCGTGAATATGGAATGTTGGCTACAGCAGAAGATGTGGGTATATTCCTGCGAGCCTTAAACGATGGTTCGGTATTTGACGAGGGAGAAAAGGAAATCTATCCTTATGAATATAATCATGGAGGTTTGGTGGTTGGCTATCAAAGCCTTGCAGAATATCACAAGGATATTGACGCGGTAGTGGTTCAATTTATTAATACAACTGACTTTAATGGCTATGAATGGAACTTATCGGAAATTACAATTAACCGAATTTCAAAAATCATTAGAAAGAAAAACTAGCCACAGCGACGAATGAGAATTTTGCGCTGCTGCTGGTTTATGGGCTCCGTTAAATAACAAATCTCTGATTTGATTAATTTTGCGAGAGTCCTCGAATTTCTAATAAAATTGAAAATTTTAGTAATTCGGGATTCGAGGAGCTAAATAAACATCGCCAACCTTTAGCTCGCTGCCTGTCCCGGTTATTCCATCGCGAAGCACAATTAAAATAAATTATGAAGCGAGCAAAACTTCGTTTTGACGTGTTATTTGATTAATATTGTAAAACAAAGTTTTAGCTCCATGAAGTTTGATTGGTTTTTACAAGTAATGCCTTCGCTTCATCGTCGCAAAATTAGGACACACGATTATGATTAAAATAAATTCATGTGAGTTCCTGAATGTGAAGTCAGCCAACTGGCGGATAGTTTCTTCATTTTCAGAAAACTAAAATTTTTAAACATATGAAACCTCCATGTTAAAGCTTTTAGCACACTGCGCCTTCGCGAAGCTTTCGCTTCCGCTATAGCTTTAGCGAACGCGGACAGCGGAGCGAGGCACGCGCATGCTTATTCAGAGAAATAAAAGCAAAAAGCTTGTTGTCAGGGTAAAGGAGGTTCCATATGACCACTAAAATAAAATTATAAACATATGAAAATAATTTATCAGATTTTGGTTTTTATCTTTTTAGCTGGAATTAATTCTTATTCGCAAAAACTGCAAAAACAACTTTACAACAAAGAAATTAATATAATAAATTCCTTTAAGCAATATGATATTAGCCATTTATGGTTGTGTGAATCATGCTCATATAATGGAGTGATTGGAAATAAAAATCGACGAATTAGGGTTCGTTTTAGTGCTATAACTAAGTCAAATACTGATTCATTAACCTACTTTGTGAAAGGAAAAACAAAAGTTGGAGAAAATATTTTCAACTTTAGTGGACTGATATCTTTGTACTATGCTGTGAAGGATTCAACTCTTTTTCCCATATCAGAGACAACAGACGTTGATGGGTTAATAAAAGGAGAATATATTTTTAGAGAGTCGAACTATTCATCCCACACAGGTATTTTTAAGGGAGAATTAATTACCTACTGGCAACTTAATGACAAGAATGAAATTATTCTGGGAAGTGGGTGGTATACCTCTTTTGATTATAGTTTTGCATTTCAAGGTGTTTGGAAAGGTTATCACTCACAAAGGAGTTTAAAATGCTGCTGGAGTAATTATCGAATTCCCTGTGTAAGTGAAGATTTTGATACAAGTGATGGGCCTGATGTTATTCCCAGTGAAAAATATAGCGATGTTGGCTGGGGCGACCTCCGTACAATATTCACATCTTATCCAGAAAGCAAAGAATATCAAGAATCTTTAAAGAGAAAAAAAGCTAATGATTTCTGGTGGAAATAAGCGCGTGCTCTAATAGCGGCGAGTGAGAATTTTGCGCTGCTGCTGAAGCGGCTACTGGGTTTATGCCCGAACGTTAGACGGTAGCAGCTGTTTTAAGTAAAAAATATTTCCTATGAGAAGTTTTATTTTCATTTCATTGATTGTTTTATCGATTTCACTTTCCTGTAGTGATGGAGAGCATTTTGAAATTAAAGGTAAGGTGAAAGGTATTGACGCTGGCATTGTTTATTTGGGGACCAAGAAACATGAAAGCCAATATGGTATCAATCCTGGTGATTCTGCAGTTTTAAAAAACGGAAGGTTTGTTTTTAAAGGTTCAGTTAAAATTCCCCAAAGAAGATATATAAAAATTAAAAAGCAAATTGGCTCAATACCACTATTTTTAGAAAACAGTGAAATAACCATTAAAACGAACCAGGATAAATATCCCAATGCTGAAATACAAGGTTCCGTAACCCAGGCAAAATACGAGAATTATACTGCAAAGGTAGAACAATACAACGATAGTATTAAGATTATAGACAAGACGATACAAAAAGCGATTAAAAATGATAATCAATCCAAAGCCAATCACCTCAAAAAAAAATATTCCGAAGCCCTTCATACTAAATTTAAATACATTGAGGATTATATGCTATCTGATGCCCCATCTATTCTAAGGTTATTTGTTTATGATCGTGCAAGAGTTCTATTTCAATACAATATTCTGGATTCCCTTTATACATCCCTGGATTCATCTGTCTATAGTACCGATATGGCGAAAAACTTAAGAAAGAAAATTGAAAATCTTGAAAAAGTCCAACCCGGAAAATCTTATATTAACCTCACATTAAAGGATACGGCAGGTAATAAAGTTTCTCTTTCTGATTATGTTGGTGATAACTATGTGCTTCTATATTTTGTTTACCTGTGTCCTTATATGGATTTGCTTCCCAAAGGTTTTCCCGGGCTTCATGAGAAATACCATAAACAAGGATTGCAATTGTTTGGTGTATACGCGGATACAGATCCTTTTTACTGGAAAAATACAATCGAAGAAAATAAGTTGAAATGGCCTTTTGTGTCAGACCTAAAAGGAGGAAATTCCATTGTTTTTGAGAAATATGGTAATGTGAATATGTTTTTTCATTACCTAATTGATAAAGACGGCAAATTTATTGGTAAATACAAATCAGCCAAAGAAATAGAAAAAGAACTGAAGAAAAGAATTGGAAGATAAAAACAAAAAAGCCTAATATACAATAATACATAATGCCGGCTTTCCACTGGATAATTGCATTGTTGGGTTTTAGTGTGGGTATTTAACGGCTGATGTTGATTCATCGTTTCAGATCTCGCACTTTCCATTTAGCTTTTCGTTATACCATAGAATGAAACATTTCAGAACCATATCAGAATATTGCGAGGGCATCAATATAAGTGCGCCTAAGCATCCCCATTTTGATATTCGAAGTTTTGAAGAGAATATAAAAACGGTGCATAAACAAATGCCACCCTTCAGGCATGAGTTTTTTGCAATTGCCATAAAAGCCGATGGTGGCGGGAAGGCTGTTTCTGGCGAATTTAATGACTTTACGGACGGAACTACTATCTATTTTAAGATACAATTTCAGGTTTTATCCTGGGATATTCTTCTTAATTACCAGTTATTGCCAATGAATTTTACCAACTTTAAATTTTATTTCCCTACGGGGAAACTTTTTATTATCTTTGTCGTAAAAACCAGTGAATGAAAAAGTTTGACGTTGAATTTCTTGAACCAGCCAAAGATTTCTTGGACAATTTGGATGATAAAACAAGAAAAAAGGTTCTTTTCAATATCTGGAAATCCAGAGAAATAAATGACCCCGAACTCTTTAAGAAATTAAAAGGAAACATCTGGGAGTTTCGGACAAAGTTTTTAACTAAACAAATACGTTTATTCGCATTTTGGGATAAACGAGACGACAAATCAACCTTGGTAATTGCAACCCACGGACTGATTAAGAAAACGCAAAAAACGCCAAAAAAAGAAATTGACAAAGCAGAGAGACTTAGAGAAGATTATTTATCAACTAAAAAGTAACCGACTATGAAAACATATTCACTTGAAAATCTGACAGATAAATATGTCGGTAAGCGTGGAACTAAAGAACGTGACCAATTTGAATTTGAACTTAAATTGGACATTCTTGGCGACATGATAAAAAAAGCACGAAAAGAACGTAAACTGACACAAGAACAACTTGGACGACTTGTTGGTGTTCAGAAAGCGCAGATTTCTAAAATTGAAAACAACGCAAAGGATGTTAGATTCTCGACGATTTTAAGAGTTTTTGAAGCATTGAAAGCAACAGTTAAAATGACCGTGAATTTTGATTCAGACAAATTAGAAATAGCATAGACAACAATTGGTAACCGCGGCGTTAGAGCATACGGAGCCACGTAGCTACGATCGGCTTGAGGTTCTTTTTAACTGCGCCCAAACTTCGTTTTGACGTGTTATTTGATTAACATTGTAAAACAAGCCGTACGCTCCAAAGTCCCATACTTTGGCAATAATTTAAAGAAACATGAAGGTCAAAGGATACATAAAAGAAGAATATACTGAAATAGCCAACTCATTTAGAAAAAACTTTGAGAGTTATGGGGAATTAGGTGCATCACTTTGCGTTTATCACAATAATAAAAAGGTGATAGATATTTGGGGTGGACATAAAGCTTCGAAAAAAGACAAAGAATGGAATAAAGATACTGTGGTGCCTTTATTTTCAACAACAAAAGCCATAGCTGCAAGTTGTTTAGCTATTTGCCATAGCAGAGGATTATTTGACTATTACAGGAAAGTCTCTGAATATTGGCCTGAGTTTGGAGTGGAAAACAAGAATGAAATAACTATTGAGCAATTACTTCAGCATAGAGCTGGTCTATCGGCTATAGATGAAAAATTGGATACGAAAAAAATAAAAGATCGGAAATTTTTAGATAAAATAATAGCAAAACAAAAACCTCACTGGAAACCTGGGGATTATCAAGGATATCATGTCTGGAATATAGGATGGTACATTAGCTCATTACTATCAAGAATTGAACCCAAGAAAAGATTTCTTAAAGAATTTTTGGAACAAGATGTGATACCTCAAATCGAAGGTGAAGTTAGAATTGGTGTAGAAAATAACTATGAATGGACGAAAATTGCAACTTTAATACCTTTTTCAAAAATTAAAGGTTTGTTTTCCATGCCCATCAGTTTTGTTCTTGAATTTTTTAAGCCCTGGTCCCTTTCTTTTAAATCAATGCTAAATCCCTCATTTGTAAGTAATCATTCAAATTTTAATAAACCAGAAATCCTTCAACTTGAGATGGGAGCTGGTGGAGGTATTGGAAATGCAAGAGGATTAGCTTCTCTTATTGATTCTTTGACGAATGAGAATCATCCTTTACACATAAAAAATGATACATTAGAATATCTGATGAAATATCCAGAAACTCCTATAAAAGGTTGGAAGGATACTGTTTTTAAGCAAGATGCATTTAGATTTCATGCTGGATTCATGAAACCATCTAAAAATCATAATTTTGCTAAATCTTCAAAAGCTTTTGGAGGATTTGGTGCGGGAGGAAGTTTTGTTTTTTATGATCCAAATCACAAACTTACAGTAGCATATACGATGAATAAAATGTCTTCTAAAATGATGAATATGGATAGAGAACTAAATATCAGAAATTCGATATATAAAACTATTGCCAACTTGCTGTAATACACTATGCGGGCGGGTTCCCAGTCTTTTTATTTGTCTGTTTTAGCTGGTATTTATAAAGGGGGATTCGTCAGGAGCCGAACACGTTGAGAACGCGTCTTTGTAAATTCCGAACGGCGTTTAGTAGGCCAGGAAGCAACAGGTAGGCGTAAAACAGTGTTGCCCCGCAAGAGCGGGACTGAAAGCTTCCAGAAAATTAGGAGCTATTGCTTTGCAAGCACATCAGAACACCAGTATTATGCAAATATAAATAATTGCTTATGCCGAAAATTACAAATAGCGACCTGGAGTTAGTCTATAATTTGTTTTCACAAATTACACCGGTAACCCGAAACGACATCGAAAATGTGCTTCCCTTTTTAAGAAAAGCAACATACGCAAAAAATGATAAAATCCTGGAGCCAGGACAAACAGAAACACGTTTAAATTTTGTAACAAAAGGAATTGTGCATATGTATACCTATATTGATGGTGACATATTTACCATTAATATTGCTTTACCGGGTATGCTTTTTAATTCACTTGACAGTTATTTATATAAAAAGCCAACAAGCGAAATTCAAGAAGCTATCTCAGATGTAGAAATGCTGTTCCTGGAAAAAAAAGATGCAGAACAACTGATGTTAAACAATAATACCTTTTGCTATATATATGCAAAGTTGTTTGAACAAGTCTTAAGCGAAAGAGAACAACGCACACTTATGTTGCAATACAGAGATGCCTTTAAACGCTTTACACATTTTATTAATTTAACACCTCATGCAAAGCTTTATTTACAAGAGGTTTCACAAAAATTACTGGCACAGTATTTAGGGCTCGCTCCAGAGACCTTTTGCCGCGTAAAATCGCAATTTTTTAAAAATTGTTAATCGCTAATGGATAATATTGATTCAAATCAATTAATTAGTTTTTGCTTTTTCTTTCTTTTGTAAAGAACTAATAATTAGGTTATGAAAACATTAATTATCATTTTAAGCTGCAGTATTATCTTTCTGAGTTGCGAAAAAGAAGAAGATAATGAACTTTACCCGCCCAGTGTAATCGAATTTGAGATTCAAACTTATGGGGATTTAAGTGGAGAGGGAACGTTATTCGGTTCGAAACAAATTCTTACCCGTGAAACATATGATTATGTTGCCGATGATGAACACGGCATGCACATCGCTACCGGGTTTGAGTTAGACGATGGAACTATGGTTCAGGACCTCCAGGGATGGGGTAACGACAATCACCCCTCTGTTAAATCAATTATGTTGCGTATTCCTGATAATGGGGCAGGAGTCTATACCTTTGATGCCGACACATCGGAGAATAGACATTTTTTCTTAAGAATTGAATCTTGGGGCTGCGAAGTTCGTGCAGGTTATTGCAGAGGATTTTTTAATCCTGAAAAAACCAACCTATCAGTTACCATTGATGAGGTGAGCGAAACCAAAATGACCGGAAGCTTTTCCGGTGATTTAATATACTATATTCGAGAAGAATCGGATGATGGAATAACCTTAACAATCGATGAAGAAATTACCAATGTAAACGTCCCTGTAATTAATGGTACTTTTGAGGTATATCAGAAACCATTATGATTAATTATCAAAGCCTGGCAAGTCAAATTTAACTTTGAATTATGGGATATCCGTTTTTTTCAAGGCTAATAATTAATGGATTTTCTGACTTATACAGTGCAGATTATTGCACGATATTTTATTTAATACACATGCTTTCACAAAAACAATAGATACACTTATAACAGAAACCCTGACTTATGAAGCAAAAAATTATAGTAATCGTTTTCTTAATAGCCATAGTAGTAACTGCTACCAATGCGCAAACATTTACACATGAAGCCATTGCCGAAGAAGTAAAATATATAACCTTACTCGATTCTAAAGAACGGCTCTGGTATGTCGATGATGAAAATAAATTGTTTATGTACAAAAATGGCTCATCGCATCCTCAGAACCTTACCCTGCCAAACAGAAAATATAAAATGGAAGAAGATGAAGAAGGTACATTGTGGGGTATATCCCAAACAGGGATTATTTGTAACAAAAACGGCGAGTGGAAGGAATATCCATATGGAAACAATAAATTAAATGGTTTCAGCCTGATAAGTATAACCAAAGATAAAAGCAACAGAAGATACTTTTTTTACGAAAAAAATGTACCAGGAACAGACATAGAAAGAAAACATCTTGTAGTTCTTGAAAATAATGAATTAACTATTATTACCAGTAACTTACCTAAAAGAATAGAGAGAGGCGAGCATTATAAAAATGGTTATGTATTTGGGGCTAATTTTAGCTACGATAATCAACAACCCTGTGGTTACTACAATGGCGAATATAAACTTCTAAAAGAAGGTGAAGTATACGAATTCTTTAATTCAATGAAAACTGCGATGACCCAGGATTGGATGGTATCGGATAGCATAACGGATTTATATGATAAATATGAGTATACCATTGCCAATGTTAATGTGCATTTGTATAATGATACCAGTGTGTTAATGCTTGTAACAAGTGACAAGGTTGTTTGCTTGTTTTTTGAAGGGGAAGGTGCTACCGTACAAGAACAAAAATACGCTGAAACAAAAGTATACCCCATATCTAAAGCGCACACAAAACTTGTTGACGATATAGTGAACCTCTATTATCTGAATGATAAGGTGTACTTAACGACCTTTGATAAAGGAATAATTGAAATATCGGAAAGTAATTCACAGCTTCTTACAAAGAAGAATGGATTGTCAAGCAATAATATTGAAAGAACTTTCCTCGACAAGAATAAAAACCTGGTGCTAATGCATCCAAAATCTTCGTCTGCATTAATTAACGGCAAATGGAAACATTTCGATAAAAAGTCGGGCTACGACTTAAAAAACCGCTTAATAAGATATGAGCTAGAGCAAGATGGCTATAAATATTTTGTAGCGTATAAAATTACAGGGAAGTCAAATAAATTGTTACGCTGGGATGGCAATAAATGGGAAACTTTTGATTTTAAAACTAAATACAGATATACATCAAGCTTTGAACCTGTTATTTATAAAAATGCAATCTGGTTTAAAAACCATAATGGAAATAATTACAAGGGCTTGCTATATTTTAATGGGAGTGAAGTAATAGATTATGAATTAGGCAGAAGAATAAAGCAAAATTGGGTTCATAGTGCATGGATTTCTGAAAATGTATTTTATGTGTATTCGTCTGGCATTAGTGGAAAGGGACCGGTATTTAAAATCGAGTAGGCACACATGTATTAATTAACGTCAGCTTCTATGTTAAAACCAAATTCAGAGACCTTTTTTTCGTTTAGTTTTCTAATTTCAATCGCTACTATTTTTTTTGGAAGTTTTCAGTTTGTCATACAGGCATATGCATAAAAAGCACACAGAGGATTCGGCGTGCTTCGAATATATATTAGAAAGGAAGGGCCCGTATTAACAGGCCTCTTCGTTTTTATTTTTGAATATTAGGTTGTTCCAGTCCGTAACCGGAGACTTTATCGTCGCGTTTGAGTAAGAAGGCAAACAATATACCCAGTAACCCAAGTGCAGAAAACATGAGCATGGCATTGGTATAATCGAGTGGTTCTATTAGCTCGGCAACATAAGTTTCCTGTTTGAAATCAAGTGCTTCATAATCAACCGATTTTAACTCACCAAAACCAAATTTTATTTTGGATTTACCTGTTTCATCCATATATAATTTTTGGCTTTCGCTGTATATTACCCGGCCATTTGGATCTTTAATGCTGATAATTGCATCAAAGTTTTTCTTATTAGGTTTCTTACCAAGTTCAGCCAGGTTTGCTATATATTGATTCTTTTCATCCAATTGGAATTTGTTGCTTTTGAATAAGCGAATGGTATCATTATCTCCAAAAGTGGATGATTTAACGCGGTCGATATAGATTTTTGCATCTTGTGGTATTTCTAACAAATCAAATTTTATTAAATCTACCATTTCGTTGTTTCTAAAATTAATGCTGTAATCTCCGTTTTTACCTGTCTTTGTTTCATAGTAACTCCGGTAAACAATTTCTCCGCTGAGGCTGTCTTTGTATACAACGTATTTGAATTTAATATTTTTGTTATTAAATGTACTACTTGTTGTATTTAAAGAGCTTGCGAACTTGCCACTTTGTTCTATTTCTTTAAACTGTTGGTTTTTCAGATTAATTCTGAACTCAGGATTCGATGCATCAAGTACTACACCAACGAGAATGGGTAATGCCCAGAGCCCTATATTTTGCACTGAGAACATAAATCCGTACGCAGTACCGAGTTTATTGTCGCCTACAATTTTAGTTACTGCGGGCCACATCGCTGCAGGGACAAGTGAAAATGCCACTCCAAGTAAAAATATTGGTAGTAATGGAGTAATTGTTGTAAGAGCAAACATCAGGTGTGAAATAATGAGCAGTGCGGAGCCCAGGTACATGAGTGTGGCACTTTTTCCTTTATTGTCGGCTATCCATCCAAAAAGCGGGGTTAATAGTATGGTTCCAAACATGAGTATGGACGAGATTTGGCCTGCAAGATCGCGCTCCATACCAAATTTGTTCATCAGCAGGTCTGGTGCATATTTTACAAATGGGAAAACTGCCGAATAGAATGTAACACACAGTAGTGTAATATAAATGAATGTACGATTGGTGATAAGATCAAGCAAATCTCTCCACCTGAATTGGTCTTCTTCGCTTTCAGGCAGTGTTTCTTTTACTTGCTTGTCTATTTTCAGATCGAGGAAAATGTAAATGATGTAGAACAATAGGCCAAGCCACAGAAGTAAGACTCCGAACCAAATGGCATTTGTCCATTCGGGGTGAATAAGGTAGGGTGAAAGGAACAGTGCCAGTGCAGTTCCAAGGCGTCCAATGGCTAAATTAAGTCCCAGGGCCAGTGCAAGTTCTTTGCCCTTGAACCATTTTACCACAATTTTAGAGAGTACTACAATGCTGGTTTCTGCTCCGAGGCCAAAAATAAAGAAACCAAGATACATCATTTTCAGGGAAGGAGAGTAGCCGGTTAGGAATGAGTTCATTAAGGCATAACCGGGACCGCCGGCAAGATACATGTCAGATGCTCCATAGGCGGTAATTACCCCACCCAGTGCCATCATAAACACGAAAAGTGTTCCGGTTATTCGTATACCCAATTTATCGAGAATTATACCACCGAGTACGGCCATGGCCAGAAATACATTAGGCACTGAATAGGCCGACATAAATGCACCATAATCCGAGGAGCTGAACCCCAGGTTGGTTTGCATTAAGTCTTTTAACGGTGATAATGCATCGTAGAAATAGTAATTGAAAAACATGACCATACTGCTCAAAAGCAGCACGCCCCATCGCAATGCAGGGTTGTCGCGCATGGTTTTGTGTATTTTCTCTTTCATGATGAAGGATTTGATTATTGAGGCTACAAACTTAAAAAATATTTTGGCTTAAGACAGCCAAAAGAATGTTGTTTCTCGGTTGATAGAAAAAAAGGGTTGTTTCATTTTTGAAACAACCCTTTTATAAAGTCCCGTTTTGCGTAATGGGTCACCCACATGCCTATAGCCTTACTTTTTTTGCTACAGGTCAAAAAAAGTAAGCAAAAAAAACCCGCCGCTTACAGAAAAATGCTAAAAATCTACTCGTTATGGCTAAAGTTCACGAACTCACTCCGATTTTTTCAGAAAAATCGGAGCTCAAACAGCGCAAACTTTGACGCCAAAACAAGCAGATTTTCTTCACGCATTTTTCTTCATGCGGCTAAGACTAGCTTTTTCCCTTTCGTAAGGTAATTAAAATACAAGTGGGCTGGCCAGACCAAATTACTCGTAAACTCGTGAGGGCTAAAGCCGTTGGCGGGCCAATGAGTGCGTGAATGTTCTACTCGAATTAATCAATAGAATGATTGATAAATCAGAGCTATTGATTTTAGGAGAGTTAATCCCGATATAGAAAATATTATCATTTATATGAAGAATTGATTTATATTTTCATAATCGGGGTTCAATGGATATAAATGACATAAAAGAGGTTTGTTCAGCTTTTATTGGTCATTTAATCTATTGAGCAGAGCGGGTTGAAGCGTAATTTGGTCACAATTTTATCAAGCAAAAAGTTTTATCAATATAAATGTTTCAATACTATCTGTTTACTATCATTTTTGCTGTTTATAGGTAAAATATACATAACAGAACTAATCTGCTACGATTCCTATTTTTTCGAACAAACAAACCTTAAAAAACATCGGGTCATCCAATTATTAAAAGCTTATTATTTAATTGACTGATAACCAATGGGTTTATTTTGGGGTGTAGATGTGGTGCACAAAACAGGAAATAATGTTGTTTCTCGGTTGATAGAAATAAAAAGGGTTGTTTCATTTTTGAAACAACCCTTTTATAAGGTGTTATTTTTGTCAATTATTGATCGTCGGGTGTTTGACCTGATGGTAGTTCAAGTCCATAACGCTGTCTGGCATCTGCTTTTTTAAGCTGGAAGGCCAGATAAATGGAAATTACACCCAGTCCAACAAGTGCAAGTATCGGATAAGTATAATCGTAGGCGGGTATTTCCCCCAGTGATCTCAAATAATTCATCACTTCATCTACTTTATCGGGGCTGTTATTAGCAGCAAGCTGAGTTGAAATTTCATCAAAACGCAATTCCTGAATAACTTCGCGCTCTTTTCCAGTGGCGAGACCTATATCCTGCAATCCGTTCCGGATTGTGGTAATGGTATTATCCTTGAGATTGAAAGCGTGAAGCTGATCGGCGATAGCTTGTTTGGCTGCCACAATTTTTGGGTTAAACCAGTCTACCATGGCTCCAATTCCCCAGAAGAACAGTCCAAGTCCCCAGTTTTGAATGGTAAACATAGATGCGTAAGCTGTACCAAGCCGGTTTTCAGCAACAATTTTGGCTACAGACGGCCACATAGCAGCAGGAACCAGCGAGAAAGCAATTCCCAAACTAATGAGGCCCATATAAGCCAGCCAATCGTAATTGAATAATGACATGGAAACGTGGGCAAAAATCAGAAGCAATGCCCCCAAAATCATAAGGGATGCAGCTTTACCTTTGCTATCGACGTAACTACCAAAAATTGGGGTGAAAATAATTGTTCCAAGCGGAATAAGAGCGGCTGTTTTTGAACCATTTTGTAACCAAATACCCATCACATCCCAGATTGATGCCAGGAATGCGGCAAACAGCAATGCTATAACGGCCATATAAACCCGCCGTGTACTAATATTTTTAATTTGTTTAGGGATGGCTGCAAAGGCAATGGCAAATATATAAAGTGCTACAAACACACTTGCATTACCCAGAGAGGTCGATCCAAAGAGGTTAATGTTGCCATTTTCAGGTAATAAGATTGAAAACTCAAATTTATTTATCAATATATCGGGTGCATACTGAATAAATGGAAATACTGCTGAATAAAATGCCACGCAAAGCAAGGCAATATATAAAAACGATTTGTTTGTAATAAGTTTAACCAAATCTGAAAACTTAAAGTCTTCAGCTTCTTCTTGTGCTCCTTCCACTTTCTCCTGACGATCGAGTTTGATGTCAAATACGCTGTAAATAAGGAACATAATAAGTGCAATTCCGATTAAGGTAGCTGCGAAGGTTACTGCTGATGGCACACTGCCGTTTGCGATATCCGGTGCAAGTGCAATACCCATAGCACTACCGAGTCGACCAAGTCCCATGTTGAGGGCCATGGCCAGGGCAAGCTCGTAGCCTTTAAACCATTTCACCGCGGTTCGGGTTGCCACCACACAAACTACTTCGAGACCTGAACCAAATAAAATCCGGCCCAAAATCATCATGTTAAGCATTGTGGAATGTTCTTCTCCGAAGAATCCGGCTGAAGCAAGAGCTGTAATGGAAGCACCCAGGGTTGCAATACTTCCAAAAACAATTCCCGCCATTCTAACACCCCATTTGTCAAGAATGATACCTCCAACGATGATCATTCCAAACATGTTGGCTATGGTTGTAAGACCGATGAGGCGTCCAAATTCCTCACTGGTAAAACCCATGTCGTTTTCCATGATGGTTTTTAAACCACCGAAGAAATCCTGAAACCAATAAGTACCAAATGTTAGTCCTGAAATAAGCAGGAGCATCAACCAGCGCATAGCTGGGGTGTGACGTAAGCTTTTCTTAATTGTATCCATCTGTTTTATTTTTATTGCTGTAAATCAATTAATTTCTTGCAAACAGACCGCTAATATAGTAGAATTATTTCTCCGTTCAAGGGAGTAGCGGAGTAGAATTTTCATGTTTAATAAAAAAAAACCACCCGAAACAGGTGGCTTTTTGTATGTTATGAACAAATTATTTTTTTGGAATTGCTTTTAAAGTTTCAACAATCCATGTCCAGAATTTCTTAACGGTTTCAATATTTACTTTTTCATCGGGACTATGTGGGTAGCGAATAGTTGGCCCGAAAGAAATCATATCCCAGTTTGGATAAGCACTGCCTAAAATTCCGCATTCCAGACCGGCATGAATGGCTTTAATCTCAGGTATTTTACCAAAAGTTTTATTGTATGTATCCTGCATTAATTTGAGGATTTCAGAATCCATGTCGGGTTTCCATCCGGGATAGGCCCCGGCCAGTTCGACTTTGGCACCGGCCAGGCGGAATGTTGCAGTAACGCGTTCTGCCAGTTCTTCTTTTGAGCTGTCTACTGAGCTGCGCATCAGGCATTGTGCAATGATGGTATTGTTTTCTGCAGTTTTTACTACGGCGAGGTTAGTTGAGGTTTCAACCAGACCTGGCATGGCATCGCTCATGCGAATAACTCCATTGGGAACGGCTATCACTGCGTCGGTTAGGTTTCGTTGTGTGGTTTCGTCAACAACAAATAAAGGTGCTTCTGTTGGGTCAATAGTTATTGTTACTCCCGGATCAGTGTCTGATAGCTCATGCTTTATTGTTTTTTCCAATTCTGCCACATACTCTTTGAACTTAACTTCGCCATTTTCAGGTACGGCTATTGTGGCAAAGGCTTCTCTAGGAATGGCATTGCGCAAGCTGCCGCCTTGTACATCGGCCATGCGGAGGCCAAATTCATTTTGAGCTTTACTGATTAGGCGGAAAAGTATTTTATTGGCATTTCCTCTTTGTAAGGGAATGTCTAAACCGGAGTGGCCGCCTTTAAGCCCTTTAATTGACAGTTTAAAAGCTTTATAATCAATTGGTAGTTTGTCTTCCTGATATGTAAAAGTTACATTGGCGTCTTCACCACCGGCACATCCAACATAGAGTTCACCTTCGTCTTCAGAATCCATGTTCAAGAGAATGTCTCCTTTCAGAATACCCGGTTTGAGTGCGTTGGCACCGGTCATGCCTGCCTCTTCGTCAACTGTAAAAAGTGCTTCAACAGGGCCATGTTCCAAATCGTTTGATGATAAAACAGCCATTGCTGCTGCTACTCCCATACCATTGTCTGCTCCGAGGGTTGTGCCTTTGGCAGTTACCCATTCACCATCTACGAAGGCTTCAATGGGATCTGTTTCAAAGTTGTGTGTGCTGTCGCTGTTGGCTTGGGGAACCATATCAAGGTGTCCTTGCATTACCACACCTTTGCGATCTTCCATGCCCTTAGTGGCGGGTTTGCGGATAATTATGTTGCCTACTTCGTCCTGAATGGTCTCCAAGCCAAGGTCTTCTCCGAATTTTTTAACAAATTCCACAGCTTTTCCTTCTTTCTTTGAGGGGCGGGGAATTTGTGTCAGACTATAAAAATGTTCCCATAATGCTTTGGGTTCTAAATTTTTAATTTCTTCGCTCATAATATTTCGATTTTTGTGTTGTATTTAAAAGATTTACAAATTTAATTTAGTTTTTCAGGTGGTCCACAAAATAATCAACCATTTTTGTGAACAGATGGTAGCGGGTATTGCCGCCGTATATGCTGTGATTCCGATTGGTGTAAATGGCCATGTCAAATTGTTTATCGGCCTGTACCAGCGCCTCAGTCATCTCAAAAGTGTTTTGTGGATGCACGTTATCATCAGCCAGTCCGTGTACGATTAGTACATCGCCTTTGAGTTTCTCCACATGATTGATGGGTGAATTTTCATCGTAACCTGACGGATTATCCTGCGGTTTGCGCATAAAACGCTCGGTGTAGATGTTATCGTAGTAGCGCCAGTTGGTTACTGGTGCCACAGCTATACCTGTATTGAAAAAGTCTGCTCCCTGGGTCATGCAATTTAATGTCATAAATCCACCATAGCTCCAACCGTAAATACCAATTTTGGTTTTGTCAATAAAATCAAGTGAACCGAGGTATTTGGCCGCTTCAATTTGATCGATGGTTTCATATTTACCCAGCTCTTTGTAGGTCATTTTGCGAAACTCTTCTCCACGTCCTCCTGTTCCCCGTGGATCGACACAAGCCACAACAAAACCTTCTCCTGAAAGCACCTGTTCCCAACCTATGCTCCAGCGATCGAGCACTTGTTGTGAGTTAGGACCTGAATATTGTGTCATGACTACCGGATATTCTTTTCCAGCTTCGTAGTTGGCGGGTTTAATTATCCAACCGTTTAATTTTACTCCTTGAGATGTGGTAAAGCTGAAAAATTCTTTGGTTTGCACTGCATATTCTTTCGTTTTTTCCTTTAAAGCTTCATTATCTTCCAATACCCTGATTATTTTACCTTTATAATTGTTCATAGTTACATAATTGGGTGTTGTGGCATTGGAAAAATAATTAATAAAATACTGGAAACCTTTACTAAAGCTGGCTCGGTTGTAGCCTTTTTTATTGCTCAATTGTTTTTTCTTTTTACCATCGTCGCGTACTTTGTATATGGTCCGGTAAATGGGCCCCTGTTCCGTAGAGCTGTAAAAAACCATACTGTTTTTGTTGTCATACCCGTAATAATTTGTAACGTCGAAATTACCTTCTGTTACCTGGGTGAGCTCTTGTGCTTTTGTGTTGTATTTGTAAATATGGTTGTATCCGTCCCTTTCGCTCATTATCAGGAAGTTATTTTTATCGATGAATGTGAGGTCCGTATATGGTGGTTGATCGATGTAGTATTTATTGTCTTCGCTGTAAACAACATTTGATTCTCCGTTTGTACCATTAGCATAGATAATGTCCATATGGTTTTGCAGTCGGTTTAGTCGCGCAATGGCCAGGGTATTGTCTTTTTTGGTCCAGTAAATGCGAGGCAGGTAAATGTCTGTTTCTTCACCAGTTTCCATTTTTACGGTTTCTTTAGTCTCAAGATCGTAAGTATGGACCGTTACAATGGAGTTATCTTCTCCGGCTTTTGGATATTTGTAATCGTATACTTCCGGATATAGCTTATTGGCCAGTATTTCAGGCTTTAATCCTTTATATTTGAGCAAGGTGTATTTTTTAACTCTACTTTCATCAAATTTGCAGTAAGCGATTTTCTTACCATCAGGAGACCAGTGAAATGCCTGGTTATAGCCAAATTCTTCTTCATATACCCAGTCGGGTGCACCATTGATGATTTTATTTCTTTCACCGTCTTGTGTAAATTGAGTAATGTCGCCTGATTTCAGGTCTTTTATAAAAAGATTGTTGTCGCGGAGAAAAGTCACTTTTGAGCCGTCAGGAGAGAGGGTTGCCAGCCTTTCGTGTCCCTCTTCAGTGAGTTTATGTAATTTTTTACTTTCCAGATCGTAAATGTAAAAATCGGCATAGAATGAGTGGCGGTATATTCTGGCGCGGTTGATATAGAATATGACTTTGGATTCGTTATTGGAAAATTCGTAATTGGAAATGTACTGAATATCTTCATTGTCCAAATCTGCAATTTTCATAAGGGTGTCTGTAGCTTCTCCGGTTTTGTAGCTGTATTTAACCAGGGCAGCACCTTGATTTTCCAGTGTTGTATAGTGTAATCCATCATTCATTGAGTTGACACCATAAACTGATTGTGCCCTGAAGGTGCTCTCTTTGTAGATGTCGGCAACCGTAACCAATTTATTTTGGGTAAAAGATTGAGCAGCAAGCCCGAGTAATAGGGCTAAAAGGAAGATTTTTTTCATTTTTTAATCACTTTTTGGGTTAGCAGTCCAAAGATCGTATTTTTTGCGGATTGATCAATTTTTTAGCCCGGAAAAACTTTTTTTGATTTTTTTTGAAAAAAAATTTGGGAACTAAAAAAAAGCGTCTACTTTTGCAACCGCCAAACACAAAAAACAAGGTTTGGCGAAGATAAAAAACGGGCGATTAGCTCAGTTGGTTCAGAGCATCCCGATTGACATCGGGAGGGTCGGGGTTTCGATTCCGGAAAGATGAATGAACGAAGTTATTTAAAATATTTAGGGCGATTAGCTCAGTTGGTTCAGAGCACTTGGTTTACACCCAAGGGGTCGGGGGTTCGATTCCCTCATCGCCCACAAAAGGCCGGAAAGAAATTTCCGGCCTTTTTTATTTTACAAAACAGCCATGGCATACGTTTATATTCTCTATTCCAAATTCAGAGACAAATTCTACATTGGATATA
>NZ_JBSRDC010000036.1:0-5675 GCF_055145285.1 Salinivirga sp.
TTTCCTTGTTCAGATGAAGAAAACCTTGTATCTTCACTCTGGTAGCTTCTGTTTTTCATACGTATAATGTTTTGATGATAGTACTTATACGTAAGGACGGTTAGCTACCTTTAGGTTGAGTTCAACAGCGGCGTATAAAGCAAAGGCGGTCAGTGCGTTTCGTGGGTTTGAAGTTTTAATTTAACCCCGCCAAAACTTCGTTTTGACGGGTAAAGATGTATATTTGTAAAACAAAGTTTTGGCTCCATGAAGTTTGACAGGTTTTTGCAAGTAAGGCCTTCGCTTCATCGCCACATACGTTAGCCACCATAAGTGGAAACTTTCGAAACAGATTTGAGAGAAACATATCTATTTCTTAAGTTCTTATAAAATACTTTTTGCAAATGCTAAAACTTGCACGTTTATTCGTTTTTATAGCAAATATATCCTTTTAAAATTATTATGAATTAAAAGATAGAGAAAAATGATTAATTTTAAAGTTAATCGGATAAGAATTGAAAATAGAAGCAACTTATATTTGTTCAAATAAATTATTCAAAATGAGAAAAAAAATAATACTATTTTATGCAATTGCTTTATTATTGGGGGTTAATTGTATTAATGCACAAACCCTGTATGTAAAAAAAACAGATGGAACCCAACAACAGTATGAATTATCTGCATTACGGAAAATTACATTGCCGGAAAATAATGTTGTGATTGATCCATATTCAAATCTACGTGATACCATTGCTATGTCAGAGGTCAGGTATTTTAGTTATACCGATTACGTAACTTCAATATCTGTTGAATTGGAAAAACCAAATAGTTTAATGGTATATCCTGTTCCTGTCAATGATATTTTGAGGGTTCGTTATACATTCGAAAAAACAAAAACCATAACCCTCCAAATTATTGATTTACATGGGAGAACTATAAAAGACGAGAAGATAACAACTGCTAATGGTGCTGTGGAAATTGAGGTTGATGTTAATGATTTGCCAAGCGGATACTACAACTGTGTTATAAACAATGGCAATGTTAATCAAAGCAGTAGATTTGTCAAACAATAAAGATTACAAAAATGAAAAAATATAGCTTAATCATCATTATACTGATATTTGCTTTTGTAGCAAATGCACAAAACGAGACCATGTATATTTACAAAACTGGAAATGAAATCCAAACTATTCCCACACAGGAAATTGATAGTATGACCTTCAGTATCGGTGGAATAAACTACTTAAAAATCCATAAATCAGACCAAATAATTGACATTGCCTCAACTGAAGTTGACAGTATCATTTTTTATGAAGTAACAGCCGGAGACACTTACGGATGGGATTTAAACCGTGATAGTTTAGGTGATGAATTTGTCACTTTTAAAGCCTACCCATTGCATGTGGAAGCAACCGTAAATGATAACGAATGGGTACCAGGAACAAATGTTTATGGAGCAGGATTGTCTATTATTCACATACCTCTATCCTATTTTTCCCAAAACATAAATACTATTAAATTCAGAGTCAACAGAGACGGAAATATTGGTCCAGAAATTCAAGACATCATTTACAAGGGTGAATACAATAACAATACCGATGATAGCACCAACATATACATAACATGTAATGTAGAAGGAAATACAGCCAATGATATAATTGTAAGTGTTAATAATTCAATGATTATTGAAGATCCAGAAGATGACGTTAACTTTTTGATACTACCAGATGAAGCAGGTAATATTTCAATAACCAATTTACCTGCAAGTAGTGGAATAAATGTACCATCAGAAAACTATGAAATGTTTATCTATGGATTATCACCTGAAGAGTCAGTAGGACAAACCATCAACATAAATGTTGATATGCTGCCCATTGTAGAAGGTACAATCCTCAATGGTACTTTCTTAAAGAGAACCGACCAGGGCGATGTTCCTTTTGAAGAATCAGATGGCGATGTATGGATGCACTTGCATCGGGAAAATGGAGTTGCAACTGAATCTTTATTCAACTGGGATGAAAATTATAACACCACAACAGGAGAGTATACAATATCTCGATTAGCCGGAGGAACCTATTATAATCCCCTATTCTGGCCATCAGCTGGTCTGTTTATTGATACCGGCCCCTATTATTTACCTGCTGGTCAAACCAGTACAATTGATTTTGTAATGGAAAGCCGCAAAGGAAGCATTTCTGGTAAAGTTACTGCTTTAGATGGGACAACACCTATTGCCGGATGCAATATTAGCATGGAAAAAGAACTAATCATGGGTGGCGTAATTACCACGTTTAATAGTGAAACAGTAACCACTGACGAAGAAGGTAATTATTCAATCGAAACCTTTTATGGAAATTATAAATTAACTGCCAGCTTCGGCGAAATATGGCCTTATGTGGCAGAAAACATTGTAATATCTGCTAATCCTTTAACTTTCAACTTCAGTATTGATACAAGTGGTGCTGATCCTTCTACATCAGGTGTAAACCTTGCAAGTACTACAACTTCTGACTATTACACTGGATTAACAAATCCGACCGGAATGGACATCGATGGTTCAGGAAATCTGTATGTAGCCGAATACGGAAGCAATCAAATTGTAAAAATTGATAATGCCAATCAGACAGAATCCGTCATTGCTTCAGGTATTGCAAATCCGGTTGGAGTAACACTATATAACAATTTTTTGTTTTGTGCTACAAATAGTGGTAGGGTAATTAAAATTGATTTAAGTGATAATTCTGTTACAGAAATTGCAAATCATGTTGGCTTAAAACTGGGAGATATTGAAGTGTATAATGATACTACAATTTATGTGAGTGAATTTGATATGAATAGCGAAATGGATAATGGTGGCGGACAAAAAATACATAGAATTGATTCGCAAACAGGCAATATAGATTATACATGGGAGATTGATAGTATGGGAGTTTATGGGTTAAAATACAAAGAAGACAATACCATGTATTGTTCTCAATTGGCAGCCTGTACTTTATTGGAAATTGATTTTACAAATAATATTATTTCTAATCTTAATTCAGAAGTGTTGGCTCAGCTTGGAGATCTAGCACTGGCAGCTAATGGCATGGTTGTCTCTTCAGAAATTATCATTGGAGATAATGATTCTGGGGATGAAATCATATTTATCGATCCAACCACAAGAGCCGCTGTTTCATATCCACTTACCTATAATTGTAAACCATTTGGTGTTGTTCTAAATGGTAGTGATTTATATGTAAGCGAATTAAATACAGGGAAGATTACAAAAATTACAGGAATAGTATTTAATTCATTAGAATAATGATTTACGGCGGCTAACACGCTATCATACAGCAGGTTGGGATTGATGGTGTTTTTAGGTTCAGTTCTTTTTCTTATCTTTACTTTCGGGTGATAGGAAAGTGCCTTGAAAACCCAACCCGCTGCATATAGCGGCCACGTTAGGTTGCATTTGGTAAGTACCCCTAGTTGGGCTTAAATAATTGTTCCTTGCTATGTTAAAAAGTTAACTGATTAAAATAAAAACGACACATTTTGACTGACTCTATTTGTTTATTTGCATAAAAACGGAAAAGCTGAAATCCGAAAAAGTAAGCATTATTAAAATTTACAATTATGAATTATTGGTTACACAGAATTTCGCACAAAGCAAAGCTATCTTACCCTTTACTAAACAAAGGCTTTTTAACAATTGGTTTCTCTGATTTTACTGACAATGAATTTATTGATAAAGTGCTAAAAAGTGACTGGGAGTATTTTAATGGAAAATTTAAAGAGAAGTGGGGAGATATTCCTCGAACTAGACATAATCTTTGGCGGTTTTTAAAATTCAGTAAAGGCGATATTGTAATAGTGCCAAGTTGGGGAAGCTTTTTTGTTTGCGAAATTATTGATGAAAGGCCCTTGTTGATTAGTGATGCTTATTCCGATGACCTTCAAACTTGGAGTCATGAGAAAGTTAAAACAAATGGAACGCATCTAATTTCAGAAAATGGAAAAGTTTTCGATTTGGGATTTGCTCGAAAAGTGAAAGTTTTACATAAAAACGTTTCCAGGGCAAAATTTGCTGATGCTAAGTTGACATCAAGAATGAAAATTCGCCAAACAAATGGCTCAATTAATGACTTGAAAAAGAACATTGAAAAGAGCATTACAAATTATATGGAGAATAAACCAATTCATTTTCATTCAATCATAGTTGAAAAAACTGCTAAGCATGTTTTAGAGTCAATAAAATCTGAATTGAATCCTGACAAATTTGAGAAATTAATAAAAAATTACTTCAAGTCAATAGGAGCAAATGAAGTTTCAATTCCAGCCAAAAATGAACGAGATAAAGAAGGAGATGCTGATATTCTTGCTGTTTTTGAGAATATCAAATTGATTATCTACATTCAAGCAAAATTTCGCAAAGGCAAAGTCACGGAATGGGGTGCAAAGCAAATTTTGGACTATAAGACTAACAAGGAGAGCATTGACGATGGTTACAATAAAATTGCTTGGGTGATTACATCAGCTGATAAATATAATGAACAAGCAGAGAAAATTGCCACTGAGAATGAAATTCAACTCATTGCCGGTATCGAATTTTCGAAAATGCTGTTGAATGCAGGGATTAACTTAATGAATATGAACCTATAACGAGGTAGTTGTCAAGTGGCTGAAAATGAGTTGTTTTCTTATTAAGATTGCAACTTAAAATAATTTTTGGAGTCCAGAAACCAAAAAAACGGGGCGTAACCGAAAAGCCAAACGAGTAGGACAAATTAAATCACTAATTATGAAAATAGGAACAATTTTGGGAATTATTGGGGTTGCATTATTGATGCTTAACACCACGTCTGCCATTCTTTTAGGATGGCCCGATTACTACCTAATCAAAGTTATTGTAGATTTTTTGGGTTATGCAGGTATTCTAACATTTTTTATAGTTCTTCTTGTGAAACAAAAAAAACAGTAGCATGACAAAAGAAAATGTAAATCAAATATTAGGTGTAGAGGATAATAACTCAAATACACAAGGACAAGCTGGTCAAACTGTGATTATTAACCAGACAAGAAAAAAATCAAATGGTATCGGAACCGCAGGATTTATATTAGCTTTAGTTGCTTTAGTTTTAGGATGGGTGCCAGTTTTAGGTTGGATAACATGGGTACTTGGATTAATACTTTCTTTTGTTGGACTTTTTAAAGCCCCAAGAGGTATGGCAATAGCAGGCTTAATTATATCTTTAATTGGAATTGTTTTATTATTGGTTGTCTTTGCAGGGGCAACAATGGCCTTTCTATAGCTAAGTAAACAAAATAAATTATTATAGTGAAAGGTGGATTGGAATTAAATTCCTAACGTATTTATGAAATCCACCTTTTATTATACTACTATAAAAACGCAACCTAACAGCGGTTCATAAAGCAAAGGCGCCAAGTGCGTTTTTGTGGGTTTGGGATTTTATTTTAACACCGCCAAAACTTCGTTTTGACGGCAAAAGTTGTACATTTGTAAAACAAAGTTTTGGCTCAGTGAAGTTTGAGCGGTCTTTTCAAGTAAAGCCTTCGCTTCATAACCGCGAACGTTGGGCTTAATTATACGCAACATGAAAGTTTTTTACATAATAATTATAGGATTCATTTTTATCGGGTGTAGTCATTCCTACGAAAAGGAAGAAATTAAAGCGATTGAAGATATCGCAAATGAT
>NZ_JBSRDC010000037.1:0-16666 GCF_055145285.1 Salinivirga sp.
CGCCATGCATCAACCTGTTATTTATGATGCAACTAAGTTCGATTGATTAAATTTTTGTTGCGATTGAAATATTACCATCAGCTCAAATTAGCTAACCGCACCAAACTGGAACCGAGCCGAAGTATGAGGTGAGCTCACGAAGGGTTGTGTGGTTGCTTTGTGGGTATGAGTAACTAAAATATCAATGAGGTTGAAGTTTTGAGAATAATATAGGATTATTCCTAATTTACAATTTGATGATATCTCTTTATTGAAATCTTAACAAGGTAAAGTGGGGGGTTTATGAGACAAGCCTGAGGTGAGCGGTTCCTACAAAATATCACCTTTTTGGTTGTGTAAATACAATGTTAGAGTACACATAATTCATTTGTTTTTATATAGTTATGTCAATATATTTTATTATATTGCAGTAATTGTGTTTTATCGCAATGCCAACTAAAAAACCACAGGAATGAAAACTTATAAAGAAATTATACTTATTGGGGCAATAATGCTATTTTCTTTTATTGATGTATTTTCGCAAACATCATGGACAGGCGCGGATAATACAAAATGGAAAGATACTGGTAACTGGACGAATGGTGTTCCAGGTATGAATACAGATGCTATAATAGGTGATGCTAACTTTACCGGAGCATATCAGCCTGAAGTTAAAGGTAAAACAGCCAACTGTCGAAATTTGACTCTGGGTAACGGCTCAAAAGTTTCTGAGCTAACCATAAATACAAATTTGAACATCCATAATAACCTGGTGATAGGTGCTAACGGAACAATTAACCATGGAGGTAATAATCGGACTATAACAATAACAGGGAATTGGGATAATTCCGGAACATATAGTCCCACAGGTGGAAATGTGCAGGTAACATTTGGTGGTATATCGCAAACCATAACCGGGGCTACAAATTTCGAAAACGTATCGATAAACAACTCCACGATCGTCACATTGAATGACAATATCTCAATTAGTGGTGATATGTACATCAATGGCACACTGGATCCTACTGTCGCTTACAACGTGTTTGGTACCGGAAACTTAATAGTTAATTCCGGGGGAACCCTTAAGGTGAAAGCCACTAATTTTAGCGACAACTATTCTGTAAGTGGCACCATAACTTTAAATGGGAATAGTACCGTAGATTATGCATCATCAACTATTGCACAAAATATTTCAGATAACTTTACTTATTGTAACCTTGTAATATCTGGAGGAACCACCAAATCTTTGGTAGGGAATTTACCTCCACTTTATTCAGCCAACGGTTTAGGGGGTATTGAGATTAACAATGGTGTGCTTGATTTAAAAACCTATATTGCTGACCGAGGTGCAGGTGTGGGTGGTTACTTTATAATTACTGCTGGATCTACCCTGAAAATAGGAGGTACAAATGGATTTCCTGCCAATTATAATAACACCAGCTTCGCTACAACCAGTACAGTATCTTATTATGGGAATGATCAGTCTGTATTGGCTACCTCATATGGAAATTTGAGCTTTAGTAGTTCTTCTGGTACTGTTGTAAAAACAATGCCTGTTGCTGTTTTCAATGTATTAGGTGACTTTTCCTGTCGGGCCGGTGATGGTACCGGAGTCTCTTTCACAGCCGGGAATAATATTAGTTTTTCAGGGAATGTTACACTGGGTCCTAATTCTACATTCAGTGCTTCTTCCCATAATATTGAGCTTTTTAGCAACTTAACCAATAGCGGAACCATTAACGGCAATACATCAACTTTCGATTTTTATGGGAACAACGCTGAAATATCAGGTAGCGGTACACATAATTACCACAATATAAATTTCAACAACCCGGGTATTATAGCAAGTGATACAACGCAAATAAATGTTTCAGGAGATCTAATTATTTCCAGTGGTGGTTCTTTTACGCATCAAAATGGGGGTATCCTCATTATGAGTGGAGCTTCCAAAAAAATTCAAGGTTCTCCAATTGTTTTATCAAATTACAATATTACGGGATCTATAACTGGATACGGAGCCATAGAAGTAACCGGAGACCTGTCCGTTGATGGATCTTATACAGGGGCAAGCTTGAATGATTTAATAATGAGTGGTACGGGTAAAAGCATTTTAGGGACTGGAACTATTGTTTTTTATGGACTCGATATCGCAGGAGAAATTACCACCAGTAGAAATATTACGATAAACAAAAACTTTATTGTTGAAACCACCGGTTCATTTACAGCATCTAATGGAACCATATCAATTGATGGTAATGCATCTTTTTCAGGAATTGCAAACTTATATCATCTGACCATCAACAGTGCTAAAAGTCTTACGATGGGTAGCAATTCAGTAATTGGAATTGCCGGAGCACTCACTGTTACCGGATCACTGGATGTAAGTAGTAATATCCCCAATACTATAAGCTACAATGCTTCAGGAGCCCAGAATATTACCAATACATCATATTATAACTTAACCACCGATGGCAGCGGTATAAAAACACCGCTTGGTAATTTTTTAGTCGCTAATGACTTAACAATAAGCGATGGTTCGACATTAGATGCTTCTTCTTACACCTTGACCATAAACGGAGACTTTTCTAATTTTGGCAGCTTCACTGCCGGTACATCAATTATTCAACTGGGAGGCGATTATGCCAGCAGTGTTATTGGAAATACAACTTTTAATGATCTAATCATCAATAAAAGTTTATCAACAACTTGGGTGACCTTAAGGAACAACATTTCAGTTAGGAACATTGATCTCTTTTCTGGAAACCTTGATACGGATTCAGATACCATCACTATTACGGGCACAAGACTCAACTCTGGTATTATTCTGGGTACTATTAAACGGCAGCATGCTTTTACCAATGCTACAGCTTATTATTTTGAAGGTCCGAATAATTATATTCAGTTTTCATCGCCTTCGGGCGACTTAAATTCTGTAACGGTAAACGTTGATGTTGGCTTTGTAACAGATTTCGATAATATATCGGAGTGTGTTACGCGAAAATATACTGTTTCTGTCCCCAATGGTACATATACCGATGCTGATTTTAGCTTCCATTATGAACAAAATGAAGTAAATGCCTTTATTGAACCAGATTTAGTGCTGTACAGGTACAATACCAACACATTAACCTGGGATAGCATTGGAGCCGATACAAGAGATGAGGTAAATAATTATGTAGAGAAATTAGGCAATTCAAATATTACCAGCAAATGGATTGCAACAGGCGACCGCAATATAGTACGATGGAATGGTTCCACAAGTTCTGCATGGAATGAGGCCTCAAACTGGACTACTATATCCGGTGACGATATGAGTAATAGAGTCCCCACAGCCAGCGACGTTGCTCAAATCGGATACGACGTTTTTACCAACAATCCAACATTGAGTTCGTCTGACACAGTAAATGTTTTGCGTTTTGGAGGTCTGCAGGAGGCAACTTTAAGCATTAATACAGATACACTTACAACTATAGGGAGTGTGCGGGGTATTTGGTCGGCCAATGCGCACCATACAATTGATGTTACCTCCGGAACCCTGGATGTTGGAACAAATTTAAGCCTCAGTGAAGATACGAGTGGACACTACATAACCCTCAATATTGGTAGCGGAACAGTTAAGACAACTTATAATCTGAATGATAACAGTTATGGCGAAATTGTTTTTACAGGAGCCGGGGTGTTGGATGTCGGAAAAAATTTCAATTATTCAACTGGCACATTTACTCGTGGTTCAGGAACTGTAATTTACTCAGGATCATCACCTCAGGTAGTAGCACCTGTTACATACAATAATTTATCATTTTCCAAAACAGCTCAAAAAGCATCAATTAATAATAAAACAACTGTAAAAGGTAATTTTTCCCTGAATAACGGCGGAGGTGTGGAGTTAAACGACTCTTTAATCGTAACTGGTAATTTTACCATTGGTGCGGGTACAGAACTTATTGAACAGGACACTTATTTATCCATTGAAGGCAATTGGGAAAACAACGGTACGTTTACTTCTACCAGTGGTACGGTTTGCTTTGATGGGAGCTTAGCTCAAACAGTTAATTCAAGTTCTTTTAATGGTTTTCAGGTTAATAAATCATCAGGTACGCTTACTTCAACTGGTGATATTTCAATCAGTGGTAATCTATTTATTAATAACGGTACATTTGATCTCGATACCTTTTTGGCCAACAGGGTTCATCAGGGGGGTACGTTCACCCTCAATGGCGGAGCCTACATGAAAGTAACTGGAGCAGATAATTTTCCTGAAAGGTTTAGTAATATTGAAATGGATACGACAAGCACTGTAGAGTACGATGGCTCTGTATCACAATCAATCGACTCTGTTGTTTACGGAAACCTCATTTTTACAAATGGAGGACCAAACGAGAAAATATTAACTGGTGATATTGAGGCATTGGGTAATTTTACGATTAATCCAGGAGCTACTGTTGAGCCGGGCTCAAACAGTCTAAAAATATATGGTAATTTTTCAAATAACGGAACCTTCAACCCAGCTACCAGCACACTTATACTGGATGGTGACACCAAAACTTTTTCAGGTGAAACCACTTTATATAACCTGTATACAATATCCGGAGATTATACATTTATATCAGGGCCCATTAGTATAAATGGGGATATTATTATTGATGAAAGTGCTTCTCTAAACTTTGGAGATGTAACACTCACGCTATTTGGTGATGCCACTAATAAAGGAGCCCTTACCAGCAGCGGAAATGTAAGTTTTGCGGGCACCCAGGTTCAAAGAATAAGGCTGCTCAATGCCATTACAAGTTCCTCAACCGGAGTGATAAACTTTAATGGTTCGGTAGAACCAATACTCAGTTCAACTAGTTCTCCCAACTTCTCTACTATCAATATCAATAATACGGCCGGTGTTAAAGCCAGTGTTCCCTGGACCGTATATTTAGCGATGAATATTGATGCCGCTGCAGCATTCCACGGCGGAGCATTAACACATACCATATATGGAAATTTTACAAATAATGGTACATTTACAAGTGAAGGCAAAATTAACTTTGTTCCGGCTGCACCCTATTCCGCTGGAGCTACTTTGACACTCGATGGTTCTGATTTTACCAGTACAGGAATAGTTGAATTTGGCGGATCAGTGCCTGTAACAATCTCAGAGAATAGTCCATTTTTTACTAATGTTTCTATTACAAACACCCATGCTACAGGTATCACCTTTCCTGATGGGATAGCCGTTCCTGGAAATCTGCTTATTGGGGCAGGCGCCATACTCAATGGCGGAACGGGACAAACAATCACCCTGTCAGGATCTCTCACCAACAATGGAACCTTTGATGCTGAAACATCAACTGTCCTTTGTCAGGGAACCCCAACCTCAATAAGCGGTTTTGGAACCAATAATTTTTACAACCTAACCATTGATGCCGCAGCAGAATTGAAGTTACAGACAGCAATTAATATTGCAGGTGATTTTATCAATAATAACATTTTTACACCAGAGGGATATACCGTGAAATTCAATGGTTCCACACCATCCACAATTGGTGGAACTACCTCCCCGGCCGTTTTTGATGTATTGGAAAATGATAAAACATTGGACTCCACTTCACTCAATGTTCCTGTAACCATTAATAACAGTTTAATACTAACCAATGGAATGCTGCATACCACAAGCACCAATTTGTTAACCTTAATAGATGATGCCACCAGCACCAGTGGAACCAAAACCAGCTTTGTAACAGGTCCGATTAAAAAAATTGGGAACGACGCTTTCGTTTTTCCTGTGGGAAACGATTCAATCTGGGGTCGTATTGGAATAACTGCTCCCAGTGATGTGAATGACCAATTTAGTGCCGAATATGCCGATTCTGGATATGCAAACACCACAAATCTCGCCGCCCCACTTTATAATGTAAGTGAAAATGAATACTGGACACTCACACGAGATGTTGGCACCAGCAATATTGCTGTTACCCTTTACTGGGATACTACAAGAAGTAATATTACAGATTTATCAGACCTTAGAGTGGCCCGGTTCGATGGTACAAATTGGGTAAGTGAAACACAAAACGGCGGTACCACAGGAACTACTTCAGCGGGATCAGTCACAAGCCAAACAGTTACTTCATTCAGTCCCTTTACGTTTGGGTCTTTAAGTTCAGAAGAAAACCCACTGCCGGTAGAATGGCTAAGTTTTACAGCTAAACTTAAATCCGGCCAGGTGGAAGTATGCTGGTCTACAGCTAGTGAGATTAATAACGATTATTTTATTGTTGAAAGAGGAAAAGACCCATTAAGTTTCACCAGAATTGAGAAAGTTAATAGTAGAGGAAATTACCCCACTGGTAATTCTTATTGCATATTTGATGAACAACCCATGAGGGGGTTAAACTACTACCGTTTGAAACAAGTAGACCTGGATGGAGGGTATGCGTATTCTGATATTGTGCTTGAAAACGTACATCTGGATTCCGGGAATTTTGTTACAATTTATCCCAACCCAGGAAAAAGTAAGGGAGACATAAAACTTCGTTTTAAATCATTAGATTTCGATAGAGTCAATGTTACCCTATATAGAAATACAGGGCAAAAACTTTTTGAGCAGAGTTTTCATAAAGACAGTTTTATTGGAAAAGATTTGATTATAAGCTCCAATAAAACCGGTGCTTTATCGCCCGGCCAATATGTTTTGGTAATTGATACAAAGTTACATATCATAAAAAAAGTATATACTGTCGATTAATATTTCGCTCAACGTTGCGGTGAGTTTTGTGTAACGATAACTTGTAATAACCTCTCAAACTGTACTGAGCCAAATTTACGATACTTTTCACAAAACAACCTGTCAACCTTTAGCTCGCGAGCACCATTAAAATTAAACAGATTGCGAGCAAATCGTAGATTTTGCGGAGGAAATTAAGCTCCCAAAACTCCTAACCCCGCCACAAGCGCCTTATACAAACTCGTCGCTGTTAGTAAAAGTGCTTTAATAATCTGCAATCAAAGACTCATAAGGAATTTTAAGGTCTTCATGCAACTGGCGAATCATTCTTAAGGTCAATTTACGTTTTCTATTTAGTATCTCAGAAACTCGACTTTTATATCCAATTATCTTCGCTAAATCACTTTTCTTCATTCCCATTTGTTCCATACGAAATTTAATCGCCTCGATTGGATCAGGATCGTCAATTGGGTAATATTCATCCTCATATTTTTCAATTAGGATGGATAAAATTTCAGCTTCATCTCCTTCTGTTGAGTCAATCGGCGCGTCAAAGATTTCTTCAAATCGCTCAAGAGCCTGTTGATAATCCTTTTCGTTTTTAATCACTTTTATATCCATAACAATTAAATTTTATTTGCATCAATTTTATCGTAGTCTTTATGTGTACCAATAAACCGAATGAAAAGCCATTGTCTTTCATAATTTATCTGTACTATCAATCGGTATTTATTTCCACATATGTTAAAAACTACTCGTCCTGCTTTAAGAATACTTGCGGTTGGGTATTGATTCTTGATATCATTTGGGTCTGTCCATTTCGCTTTACTTGCTTCTTTGTACCACGTTTTCAATTGATTTTCAGAATCTGAGTATTTCTCCCAAAATTCCCTCAGTATCTTTTTCGCAATGACTCTCATATTGTCTGTAATTATTTATTCGATAAAGATACAAAAAGGTTACCAATATGGTAAATTTATTATGGTTTTTTAATAAGAAATTTGAACGGTCGGTGCTGAGAGCATTTTTGCTAACGTTTGATTTGTACAATTGAGTTATAAATTAGTATAGCCTTATGGTAATTGTCAGACCCGGCTATCTTGAGAGATGCACATAATGCATTTGAGATTGTTGAAATCAAACTTAGGCTGAGGTAAAAAAACACCAAACTGGAACCGAGCCGAAGTTTGAGGCTATCTCACGAGGGATTGTGGATCCTTTAGCCATTTATATTCCGGCTGCTCCGGCTTTGTTTTTCACATAAGTCTTAAAGGCATCGGGTGCTATGATGGTAATTTCGCCGGGCAGGCCCAGCACAAATCGTCCAATGCCTTCCCACTTATACACCGGCACTTTAAGTAGGTATGCGTTGTTTTTTTGTGTCAGGTGTTTTTCGGCACCGGGAAATTCTTCTGAAAGGAGCAGGAATGCACGCCTTGTAAGCTGCAGTGTGGCAATGGTGCTTTTTTCGCCGGTCATGCCAAAGATATCTACACCATAGTTGCCATAGCTCGCTGAATAACGGATGGGCGTTTCTGTCAATTCAACCTTTTCGATGCGTTCGGTTTTAAATTCCTTGAGCATGCCATCTTCTACCTCCCAGGCAGCGAGGTAACGGTTATAACGGTACATGCGTATGGGTTCTATCAACCGGTCGCGTACCGTACCGCTGTTGAGCGATTGGTAATTGTGCAGCACCACCTGTGTTTTGTGTTTCATGGCATGGTACAGCAAAGAAATGTTGTTGCTTACGGACTGGTCGAAAATGGTTTCTGTGAGTTCGGGCATCTCTGCCATGGCGTAAAGCTTACTCATCAGGCTTTGCTGGAGCGGATGTTTTACCTGTTGGTTTTCCAGGGCTGTTTTAATCAGCTGAGCCTCTTCCAGCGTAAATGTAATCAGGTCCTCTACCTGCAGCCGTTTTTCATTCAGGGAGCGTATGCGATACCTGCCACGGTGGCTTTCTACATGAAAACCAATGTTGCGCAAAAGGCTCAGGTAACGTTCCACGGTGCGCTCACTTACCTCAAAATCTTCCTTGATATCGGCTTTTGTGCAGCCGAGTGGTGTGCGCAACCTGGCCAGCAATTGAAATATCCTGAATATTTTTTGGTGTTCGAGCATTATCTATCTAATAACATTCGAATGTAACATATTGCAGTGTAATTTGCAAGCAGGTCTATTTTTTTTGTGGTTTTACAAAAACGGCCACACGTACTTGTGCTTCCGGATGTTCTTCCTGATTCAGTTGTTGCACAATGGCTTCAAAAGCATCGTATCCGTTTTCTATCAGTAGCGCTATAGGCTTATTTTCTATTCTTGGCACATAACCAAGCTTAAAGTTTTCTATATACAACGCCACGGCATGGTCGTCGTGCCGGTTGTCGGGTTCGGTTATCAGTTTGAGTTTTTTGCCCACGGTCAAATGTTTAAATGCCAGGGCGCCTTCGTAATAAGTAAAACCGGCAATCTGAAAACTGGTCAAAAGTCTGCTTTTCTTCTGCATAATATATTTATTTTTAAGGTTCATGGACAATGATACGGGGGTGGGGCGACAATTAGTGTCGGATAAAGATTTTTTTGTAAAATTTCCCGGTTTTGTTGTTAGAGAGCCTGTAAACCATTGAATAATTGACAATAAAAAAAGGCGCCTTTCAGCGCCTCTTTCAATTACTCGTCAATGATGGTTGGAAATATATCATTTAACATGTTTGCTTAACCATTAAATACAATCAACTTAGATGGACTCGGTCTCAATAATTTTACCGAGAATGTCGGCGTAGGGCACCATACGGTAGTTTTTACCGTCAAATTCGAGTTCCTCGCCGGCACGGTCTTTAAACATAACGGTTTCGCCAACGGCGATTTCAGGGTGCTCGATTTGACTGATGGCAGTTACTACACCTGAATTATCCTGCTCTTTGGCTGAATCGGGAATAATAATTCCGGAAGCAGTTTTTTGTTCTTCCTGCTCCTTCAGCTCAATTAACACATGTTGGTTGATTGGTTGTAACTCTTTCATATTACTTTTCATTTAATGGTTAAATTATTCAATATTGAGTAATTGATTTATCTTGTTTCTGTCAAAACCTATTACGACCTGCCCGTCGATAACGGTTTGAGGTACACCTTGCTGCCCGCTGCGGTGGGCCATCTCCTGGGCTGCCTGATGGTCTTTCGAAACATCAATTTCGGTAAATGGCACTCTTTGCTCATTCAAATAGGCTTTCAGGCTGTTGCAATAAGTGCACGTAGGCGTGGTATACATAAGTATCGATTTACCGTCGCCACCTCCGCTGCTCGAGAAGGATGTAAACTCCCTGCCTTCGAACAAGGTTTCATAAAATCCTTCGCTTTGGCAACCTTTGATATGTTTTACTGGTTTGCCACCTTCAACTTTCACCAATGTGGGAGCAGCGCTCACGTCCAATGGTTTGTGCACATCGCGTGTTTTGTTCACATCAGCGGTAAATATTTTTGTACCGGTTTTTTCAGCAGCCTTTTGTATGCTTTTGTAAGCACACTCACTTTGGCTGCTTTCCGATTTGTATACCAATACATAGTATTCTGCTTGCTGATTTTTAATGTCTTCGGGTTTCTGTATCGTAATCATGTTTCATAATTTTTTCAAATAAACATATGTAGATATACGAATATTATACCAAAAATTGTGACATGTCAACCTGACAGCCATTGCTGTTGGGCTAAGTTTAATCCGGCATTGACTAATTCCGTTTGATTTTATAAAGTGAAGGAGTGGCCGTTTTAGTGTTTGGCTGTCGATTATTGAAGTTTTTACTATGAGTTTGGCTATTCAATTTTTATATCTTTGTAACAATCGCGCTATAGCCGCAAAGAAATATGGACAGATACCAAAAAATACTTAAGGACCATTGGGGTTACGATGATTTTCGGCCAATGCAGCACGAAATTATTTCGTCGGTGGGCAGTGGTCATGATACCCTTGGGTTGCTACCTACGGGAGGAGGGAAGTCCCTTACTTTTCAGGTTCCCTCATTGGCGCAGGACGGTATTTGCATTGTGGTAACGCCACTTATCGCACTTATGAAGGACCAGGTTTATAATTTGCGGGAACGTGGAATAAAGGCCCTGGCCATTTACAGCGGGCTTTCGAAAGATGAAATCGATACGGCACTCAATAACTGCATTTATGGCGATTATAAGTTTTTGTATGTGTCGCCTGAACGCCTAGGAACAGAATTGTTTCGCATACGCGTGCAGGGTATGAAAGTTAACCTCATTGCCATAGATGAAGCCCATTGTATATCGCAGTGGGGTTACGATTTTAGGCCGGCATATTTGGAAATTGCCAATTTGAGGGAATTAATTCCAAAAGCTCCTTTTTTGGCACTTACAGCCACTGCTACTCCAAAGGTGGTGGACGACATTATGGATAAGCTACAGTTCAAAGAGCGTAATCTGTTCAAAAAAAGCTTTGAGCGGAAAAATCTGGTCTATTGGGTTAAACATTCAGACGATAAGCTCAACGACCTCACACGGCTTTGCCAGCGCAATAAGGGAACAGGTGTAGTGTATGTGCGCAGCCGCAGGCGGACAAAAGAAATTGCAGAGCATTTGCAACGAAACCGCATAAGTGCCGATTACTACCATGCAGGCTTGTCGCCAGAGCGACGGGATGAAAAACAAGAGGATTGGAAAAGTAATCATATCCGGGTAATTGTGGCTACCAATGCCTTCGGTATGGGTATAGACAAGCCCGATGTGCGTTTTGTGGTACATATGGATTTGCCCGATTCGCTCGAAGCCTATTTTCAGGAAGCCGGCCGGGGAGGGCGCGATGAAAAAAAAGCCTACGGGATTCTTCTGTACAATAAACAGGACCATACACGGCTCAAACAGAGCTTTACCAATAGCTTCCCTGAGATAAAACTCATCAAGCAGATTTATGAGTCGCTTGGTAACTTTTATAACATGGCCGTGGGCTCGGGAAAAGGCATGAGCTATGATTTTATACTGGCCGATTTTGCTAAAACCTATGGCTACAGCATGATTCAGGCCTATAATGCGCTTAAGGTTTTGCAATCGGAGGGCTATATTGAACTTACAGACAGTGTACATAACCCCAGTAAAATTAAATTTCTTATTCACCGCGATGAATTGTACGAGTTTCAGGTAGCCAATGCAGCATTCGACAGGCTTATAAAATTGATTCTGAGAAGTTATACCGGGCTTTTTACCGATTTTGTTGCCATTGATGAACTTATGCTTGCACGCAGGGCAAAAAGTTCTGTGGAGGTTATTTTTAAATACCTGCAACGCCTCAATAACCTTAAAATAATTCGCTACGTCCCGCAAAAAAACAACCCGGTGGTGTTTTATCGCGAAGAGCGGCTCTCGCGCGAAAACCTTTATATATCGCGTGAAAATTATGATTTTCGTAAAAACATGGCAGCCAATAAATTAAAAGCAGCTGTGTATTATGCCGAAACACAGAATCGCTGTCGCAGCCAGATTTTACTGCAGTATTTTGGACAGAAAAATGCGCCAGAATGCGGACAGTGCGACTATTGTGTGAAAAAACGAAAAAATACGCCGTTGCCGAGCAAAGAAATCACACAGGCAATTTTAGCTGCTTTGCAAGAAAAACCGCTTTTACCAAAAGACCTGAAGAACCAGTTCCACGACCACCAGGAGGAGTTTATTGAGCGAACCCGTGAGTTGATGGAGCGGGGTATCATTATTCGCGATGAGGACGGAAAACTCTGTTTGAAAGGCGACTGATTTAAACACAGGCTAAAACGGATAAACGAAATAATCGGAGACCGACTCCGGGTCAGCCTCCGATTGGTAAAGTTCAGTGGTGCGCATACCTGTGTCAGGCTAGTCACAGTGCGCGTACCAGGTTCCATGTCCGGGAAGAAACTGATTTTGAAAACTTAGCCAGATGCCTCGCGCCGTGACTAAGCGCTGGCTGAATTGGCAATGCACAATTCACCCGGTGACTTATCTGCATGAGATATTTTTAATCCAAATAATGAAATCCGTCCATTCAAATTCTCTTTTATTAAGGTTTGTAGGTTTGATGATTTGTAAAAATGACTTCTAATAACATTGTTTATTTTGGTTTCGATTATATCAAACACGAGAACAATAGTTTAACTCATAACACACTGTTGTGCAATGCTATATTTCTGCAAACAAAAAACACTAAATTTATTGAAAAATAGTCTTTGAAAAAATTGTTTTTATCTAAATGTATTCGGAAATTTATAGTAAAATACAAAATTTAATACCAAACACAAGCGTAATATCATGCTTTTTTGCTTAATGTGTATTATTTCAAAGCAAAGTTTTAGATGAAAACAGAAAATACCCAGATATTAGAATGGCAAATTTAATAATAGCTATTGCTATAAACTAAAAGTAGAACCGGAAAGTACCGGACGGGGGAAGAGCACTGCCTGCAAGCTTCCCGGCCAGGCGGCAGGCTCCTCCCTTTCATCCCGGTACAATCCACAAAGTTAAAACTTATGTACAATAAAGATCCGGGAACAAATCAAAAATTCCCACAAAAAAAGCTTAAAATTATGAAAAAAACAATATTGTTTTTCAGTTTTACGTTGGTAATTGGTTATACCAATGCACAAGATTACATACCTATCCCCACCGACAGTGTAGTGTGGAGTGAATTGTACCAGCACCCGATAGACGATTCCATTCCGTTCCAGATTACGGATCACTATTTCGGTTTTCTGGGAGAAGATACGGTGATCAACGACACGGTGTATCAACAACTTGTCCAGTTCAGCGACACCGTTTTCGACCGGGCCCACGCCACCTACATGGGCGGTATGCGGCAGGAAAACCAAAAAGTGTACTACAGGGGCAATTATCATTGGGCTTCCATGTACGCTGGAAATGAGGCAGAAAGGTTATTGTATGATTTTTCCCTGGAAGAAGGTGATACTTTGTTTTTTCCACCACCAGGGCAATCCGTTATGCCTTATGATGTGGTAAGTAAGGTTGACTCCTTGTTTATTGGAGGGCAGTATCGTAAAACAATTGAATTTGAAATGTTTGATATCTGGAAATGGATAGAGGGCATTGGAAATACTTATGGTTTGTTGCTTGTGGAAGCACGCCCAACCGACGGTACCGACTTAGCACTTGTATGCCATTTTCACCGGGGCGAGTTACTGTTCCATAACGATAACTTAACTATTGGCGATGGAACTTGTTTTCCTTTTTACACGCCACCTGAGGGTATAAAAGATCAATCAATTGAAATACTTGCTGTAAGGCCAATGCCTGTAACGAGCACATCCTTTATCAAGACAGATGGCATTCGGGGAGTTCCTCAAATACTCCATATTTATAACATGACCGGGCAATTGGTGCAAACCCAAAAACTCAATGGACGCTCATCGGTTGCTCTTCACAGAAGCAATTTCAAGGCAGGAATGTACAGTTTCCTCCTTATAACCCAAAATCAACAGTATTACAAAGGAAGATTTATTGTTAACTAAAAAGAATTTATTATGAAATATCAAATCTTAATTATCATCATGCTTTTCATCGGAAGCTTGGTTCAGGCACAAATGAGCCATAGCGTTAATTTTTCTTCCGGTGACTATACCATTCAAACCGTAACGGCCGAAAACGGTGAAACCTACAATAAGATTGTATATGATGGATTACAGTTTATGGAAGAACCCGGCTATCCTGATATCCCGGTTCGTTATGTCAAACTGATTATTCCATCTGATAAAAAAGTTGAAGAAATAACAGTTCATAGCACGCAAACCACGACGCTGCCATTAGGCAATCGGCTTTATCCGGCACAATCACCGGTCCCGGTAGGTGGAACGTTAGAAGCCTTTACAGAACCCAATGCTATTGTTTATAACGCATCCGATCCATACAAAGCCCAAATTGTGGAGGTCATTAATCATGGGTTTTACGACGGGAATAATAAAATAGTGACTCTCGCAGTTTATCCTTTCCGTTATTTGCCCATTGCGGATGAACTCACCTTTTACGAAAATATGAGTATAACGCTGAATTTTGAAGATGCTGCTAAAGCTCCACGTAATGTGAGCAGTCGCGCCAGCCGATACAATGAAATATATGGTCAAATGCTGACCAAGATGGTGGATAACCCTGAAGACATTTCTGCTTATAAAGGAGCGACACCGGCTGCCAAAAGCTCATATTCGCATCCTTATTATGAATATATTATAATTACGTCAAGTGACCTTGAAACAGCTTTTGATGAATTCATAGCGTGGAAGGCTCGTAAAGGGATAAACATTGGTGTGGTTACAATGGACTATATTCGAAGTAATTATAATGGCGATAATATTTCAGGCATTTATGACGATGCAGGGAAAATACGTCAGTTTTTGGCAGATGCTTATAGTAATGGAGCAGTTTGGGCTCTCTTGGCCGGGGATCACACAAAAGTGCCAATTAGATATGGATATACAAAAGATACACTTAATAGTGATCACACCATTATCCCAACAGATTTATATTTTGCTGAGTTTAATGGTGACTGGAATGTGGATGGCGATGCCAATTATGGCGAGCCGGAAGATGATGTAGAGTACGAAACAGAAATATACACCGGTCGATTGCTTTGTACTAAAAACGCACAGATACACCGCTGGACAAACAAGGTAAAAAACTACGAAAACTACCCGGGAAAAGGTGATTTTAGCTATTTGAACAAATCATTATTTATTCAGGCAGATCAAATGCAGGATGGCCAACACGCACAGCAAGCGTTTATTCATTATCCTGATAACTTTTCAAGTCTCATTATAGAAGAAGAACCAACATATGATTCTGAAAATCCTACGGGACCCACCGGGGCAGAGGTTATTGCAGAAATGAATAATCATTATGGCGTTATGAGTTGGATGGGGCATGGCAAACCAGTGGGCATGGCTGTTATGACTGTTGGTGTTAATGAGAATTTACAAAACTCAAAATATGGTTTCTGTTCTGAAGATGATTCTATATATGAAAATTGGTTTTAAATTGAGGAAGCGGGCAATGGATTAGATAGCTTAACTAATTCGGAACATCCCAGTATAGTATATTCAATAAGTTGCACAAATGCACCCTTTGATGATTTTGCAACTGGAGTAAATATGATAAACCTGGCAGAAGGTTATACTACCAATACAACGGCAGGCGGGCCAGCTATTTTAGCCAATACCAGAAAAGGCTATGTTATTCCTTCAAAGTATTTATATTTTGAATTTTTAAATTTGGTTTTTTTAACGAATCAAAGCAATCATTTAGGTGTGGCCGAATCAGTCTCAAAAAGCAACCAAGGTGGTAGGTATTTATCTTATTCCCATAACCTTATCGGTTGCCCTGAGACTCGCCTTTGGACGAAAACGCCGGAAAAGGTTTATGCACAGGTTAACTACCAACAAGATCAGGTCTTGGTACTCAATGAAAGCAATGACCCCGTGAGCAATGTAACTGTCACCGTGGTTTTAGATGGGAATTATGAATCGGTGCAAACCGGAGCATCGGGTATCGCCGCTTTTTCATCGGATATTACTTACCAAACCCATGTGGCCGCTACAGGTAAAGATATATTGCCGGCATATACACACATTATGAAAGACCAGGAGGTTTGGACATCGGATAATTTTATCCGTGGTAATATTGTTGTGCCCACCGGTTACAGTGTAACTCTGGCAGATAATATTACAATTCCTGAAAATATAACTTTTATTGCAGAAAATGGTTCAACAATTAATTCAAATAGTGGAATCACCGTAGAAGGCACCCTCCGCCTCACCAACCAGCATTTAGAAAATCTGGATGTGGAAGTTAAAAACGGCGGCAAACTCATCATCGAAGATGCGGTAACTTTTGAAAGTAGCGCTTCTCTGACCCTGGAACAGGGTGCAACTATAGAGGGCACCAGTTCCGGAAATACACTGGTTATTAATGGCCCTTATAGTTGTGCGCCGA